>JBOGNW010000220.1:0-15671 GCA_050747425.1 Candidatus Acidiferrales bacterium | reverse complement strand
ACCGCGACGTCGTTCTCTATTGCACTTGACCCAACGAAGCCACCAGCGCCCGGGTGGCGCTGCTCCTGCGGCGGCGGGGCATTGAACGCGTGCGGCCGCTGGCCGGAGGCTTCGAAGCCTGGCGGGCCCAAGGGTTTCCGATGGAAGCGCTCCCCGCGGCGGGAACGGTAGCCAACTCGCGAATCCTGGCAGACTGATGGAAATCTGCCGGAAGGCAATGGTTTTGGCACCGCCCCAGTGGCCCGCGTTGACTTGCCTGCCATCGCGGCCTAAGATGGCCTGCCTCCGAGAGCCAACCAATCCAATCTTGCTCGTGTGCCGAGGAGGTGCGGGCGTGAAGGGTACGATGATGGACTACCCGCTCACGCTGACTCACATCCTCGAGCGGGCCAGCCGACTCTTCGGCGCGGTGGAGATCGTTTCGCGGCGGCCTGACAAGACCCCGGTACGCTCGACCTATGCCGATCTGCATCGCCGGGCCGGGGCGCTGGCGGAGGGGTTGCAACGGGCCGGGCTGCGAGGCGGCGACCGCGTGGCCACGCTGATGTGGAATCACGCCACCCACCTGGAAGCCTACTTCGGCATTCCTGCGGCGGGCGGGGTCTTGCACACGCTGAACCTGCGTCTGCATCCTGACGAGCTGGGGTTCATTGTCAACCATGCCGAGGACAGATTCTTACTGGTGGACGACGTGCTGCTTCCTCTGTTGGAGAATTTCTCTAGCCAGATAAATTTCGAACGTCTCTGGGTGGTGCCGTACTCGGGCGCGCCTGTACCCGAGGGACGGGAGAGCTATGAAGACTTGCTGGCGCAGGCGCAGGGGAATCTCGCCCGTCCTGCGCTGGACGAAAATGACGCGGCCGCCATGTGTTACACCTCCGGCACCACCGGCCGACCCAAGGGCGTGCTCTATTCTCACCGCGCGCTGGTGTTGCATTCCTTTGCCATGGCGTTGCCCGACGCGCTGGCCATGAGCGAGCATGATGTGGTGATGATGGTGTCTTCGATGTTTCATGCCAACGGCTGGGGCTATCCCTACGCGGCCGCGCTGGTCGGAGCCCGGCAGGTATTTCCCGGGCCCTCGGTGGACGGTGAGAGCCTGCTCGATCTGATGGATTCCGAGCGCGTCACGCTGACCAACGGCGTGCCCACCATCTGGATCGGCGTGATGGAGGCGCTGGAGAAGTGGCCGAAACGATGGAAGCTGGCGCCGGGACTGCGAGCGCTGTCGGCGGGTTCGGCGGTGCCGGAAAAACTTTTTCGCGTCCTGGACTCGCACGGCCTTCATTTACTGCAAGCCTGGGGAATGACCGAAACTACCCCGCTAGCTAGCTTCAGCCGGCTGAATCCGAGCATGGGGAGCTGGTCCGCCGACCGGCGCTATCAAGTACGCGCCAAGCAGGGGAAAGGTGTGCCTTTCGTCGAGATGCGAGCGGTAGCCGGTGGCAAGGAAACTCCCTGGGATGGGCGGACTCTGGGAGAACTCCAGGTTCGAGGGCCCTGGATTGCGGCCCGTTATCACAACTTTCCCGAGGCGCAGGACCGTTGGACGCCGGACGGCTGGTTTCTTACCGGCGATGTGGTGACCATCGATGGCGATGGCTACATCAAGGTTGCTGACCGCAGCAAGGACTTGATCAAGTCGGGCGGGGAGTGGATCAGCTCGGTAGATGTAGAGAATGCGCTGATGAGTCACCCGGACGTGCGCGAGGCGGCGGTCATCGGTGTGCCACATCCTAAGTGGCAGGAGCGGCCCGTGGCGGTAGTCGTCCCGCGTGCCGGAGCAACGCTCAACGCGGCCGTTTTGGGTGAATTTCTCGCCGCCAAGTTTGCCAAGTGGCAGATTCCCGATGCCTTCGTCTGTGCCGAGTCCATTCCCAAGACTTCGGTGGGCAAGTTCCTGAAATCCAAGCTGCGCGAGCAGTTCGTCAACTGGAAGTGGGAGTCCTGACGGCCCTCTGTTCAGAGTGGCTCTTCGGGAGGTTTTTCTGCTTCTTTGGCCTTGCGCTGTTTTTCCTCCTCATCGAATTCCTTGAGCTCTTCCTCCGTATAGGCTTCGTAGGCGTCCCGGGTCGCGAACATAGCCCGATCCTTGGCCTTCGCCGAGACTCGGTGCTCGAGCGGGCGAGGGGCGCCGGCCTGTTCGCGCACGTGCCGCAGTGGTTGGTCGATGGTGTGGGCGCGCAGCAGCAGCTCGCTCACTTGCTCCAGGAAGTCGTCGACCCGCAGCGGCTTGGAAGTGTGGGGCAGGCTGAGCCGCTCGAGACGTTGCTCGACCTCGGGGCCCGCCAAAACCGAGACCAGAAACAGCACCCGGAGCGAGCCTCCGGCCTCGGCCAGCACTTTCAGCGACTCGAAGAGCGGGCCGTCCAAGTGTGCCTCATCGATGCTGGCCAGCACCAGGTGCCAGGGGCCTTCGCGGAGTTTCAGCAAGGCGGCGTGAGCGTCGCTGGCGACATCGAGCACCCAGCCTTCACAGTTGAGGAGAGAGAGGATGGCGTTGCGGGTGGATTCCTCGTCCTCAATAACCAACACTCGAACTTCGCTCATGAACCGCTCCCGGTCTCCGCCCCCTGTGAGCACGCACGGTATTCATCCTACTCCTGTTGGGGCCGAAGGGAAAAGTGTGTCGTCGGCTTCGAGGACGCCCGCGCTCCGCGCTAGGCTCGGGGCTCCGCTGGGTTAAAGGGAAGAAGTGTTTGGTCTGGGCCGTGAGGTGGCTGCCTCTTCGGGCCGAGAGGAGGGTGGACCCTCGGCACCCTGAATATCAATGGGCTCCACACGGCCCAGACCAAGTCGCATAGCCCTAGTAGTACAACTACCGACAAAGGACTGTCAACTCTTTTTCGCCTGCGGGCGCCCCTCTAGGCCGGGGTAGCCGTCCCGCATTAGCTCTTGAAAACCGCGGGCGAGGGTAGTAGGTGTAATACTATGAAGCGGGGGCGCCCCCCTGTAGGTGGCCATGAAGCGCAGTTCTTCCTCTGCTGTGGCATCCCCGGTTTCTTCCCACTCCTCCCATGACCGAATTCTGGAGGCGGCCAAGAGCTTGTTCGCCCGGCAAGGCTACGAGAACACCAGCACGGTGGCCATCGCGCGCCTTGCGGGCACCAGCGAATCGCAGTTGATGAAACACTTCGGCAGCAAGGAAGGTCTGCTGGAGGCGATTTTCAGTGCCGGCTGGCAGAAGATGATCCCGCGCTTGCAGGCTTCCATCCGGGGCATCAGCTCACCGGCAGAAAAGTTCCATGCTTTTACCCGCGAGACGCTGGGGATGATGGAGCGGGACCCCGACCTAAGACGCCTGCTGCTGCTCGAGGGGCGCCGCATCCGCAAAGAAGGGCAGCACATCCTGATGACCCAGGGGTTTTATGATTTTGTTGCGGCCCTGGACGCCGTGATCGGAGAAATGCACGCGGCGGGACAACTCCGGGCCGACATTCACCCCGAGGCAGTTCGCTCCGCCCTCATGGGGGCTACCGAGGGTCTGCTGCGCGACCAGTTGCTCAAGCGCGAAGTCGGCTTCCCGGCCCACTACAGCTCCAAAGAGGTGCACGAGATCATTGCGCTGCTCGCCAGCGCCTTCACTGCCCCGGGACGATGATGCGCGGCTGGGGCGGGGCGGCCGCGGCAGGGCGCAATTGCCGCTCGAAAAAAGCCAGGTAGCGCCGGGAGAGCGGCCGGCCGTTGGTTTCGAGGTGCCCGAGTCGGCGCAGAAACACCAGTGCCCGCAGGGCATCGCCAGGTCGCAGGCTCCCTCCGAGACGCTGCTGCTGCTCTCGGGAGTACTCGGCGAGAAATTGCTTGAGGGCGGCGGTCAGAGCCTGGGCGGCGGGGGCGGCGGGCATCTGCTCGTAGTAAATGCCTGATTCGAGCGTCTGATAACTCTGCGCCAGGGCGTCGAGTGCGGCGAGCAGGTCGAGGTCGCGCAAATCGCTGCGCTCGCGGGCCAGACGAAGAATGGCCAGACCCAGGCTGGCCAGCAGCGGCTGTTTTTCTTCAACGAACTCCTCTTCGATCTCCACTTGGGGGAACGGCATCTCGGCTGGAGGCCTGGGACGCTCGGCTTCGTAGCGATGCGCCGCCTGGAGATAGGTGCAGTGCGGGGGACAATCAATGGTCACTTCGCGCTGCTCGCCGCAGCAAGGAGCACAAATGGTTTCGCTCTTGCCACGACCGGCCCAGCGGCTGGCGGCGAGGCCCGGGCAGAAGCGCTTTCCGCGGCGGCGGTCGCAGATGGGGCAGGGGATGGGCATAATGGAAATAGTAGATGGAAACGGACGAGGTTAGGAAAGATTCGACGCGGTAGCGAGACACAGCCGGCGACGCGGGCGTCGTGCACCGAGACGTCGTTGGATGCGGAACGGTGTTCAAGCGCCTCCTCACCTTTTCCCCGGCGCGGCGTCTAACTTTCTAGTATTCTGAAAGAGCCATGAAGCTGCGGCAAAAAGGATGGCAGGGAGTCGCCGGGCCGGCACTGCTCGTTCTCGCTCTTCTATTGGCGGGGCGGGCCGAACCGCAAGTCACGGCACCGGCTGAGCTCGCCCCTTTCCCGGTTCTGGCGGCCGACGGTGAGCCGCTGCGCACCGCGTTCAACCGGAACGCCGACAAGGTGCGGCTGCTGCTCTTGCTTGACCCTACTTGAGCGACGTGCCTTCGGGGGGTCTCCGAAGTGAAACAGCAAGTTCTCGATGCCCAGCCTAATTCGGAACTGGAGGTTTACGTTGTCTGGGTGCCGGTGCTGAGCCGCTTGAGTCTCGAGGGCTTGCGGGGTCCGGCGCAGGCGGCGGGGCGAAAGCGCCTGGCAGACACGCGCGTGCTCAATTTCCTCGACCCGGAACTGCGGCTCGGCATGCCCTACGGGCGCGTGCTCGGGCTGGCGGGGGATGAGCCGGCCTGGGACGTTTTTCTGGTCTTTGAGCGTGGCGTGCGCTGGGGGGAGCGGCCGCCGGCGCCTACGGCCTGGATGCATCAGCTCGGAGAATTGCCCTGGTCGAAGCGGCTCGACGCCCGGAAGCTGGCGGAAGTAATCGAATCTTTGCAGCGAGCGCCGGCGTTGGAGGCGAAGTGAGGCTGTGCACCACGAGGCGGCGCGCGCGCATCTCATAGTGGCAGGAGCATAAGGATTCTCCGGCATGACTGACATCAGCCCCGGCATCGCTTTTTTGGCGGGCTTTCTTTCTTTCCTCTCGCCCTGCGTCCTGCCCCTGGTTCCCGGCTACCTGTCGCTGATGTCGGGCGTCAGCGTGGAGAAGTTGAAGGAAGGGGGAGGCGGGGCCACGCGCGCTGTCGCCCTCAATGCGGTGATTTTCATTCTGGGTTTTTCGGTGGTGTTCGTGGCCATGGGGGCCTCGGCCAGCGCGGTGGGGAACTTTCTCAACGCCTACCGGTCGGTTCTCTACAAATTCGCGGGCGCCATCATCATTCTGTTTGGGGTTTTTCTGCTGGGATTACTGAAGGTCCCCACGCTTTACCGCGATGTCCGTTATCACGGCCCGGTGGGCGCGGGGCGCGCGGCCGGGAGCTTTCTGCTGGGGCTGGCCTTCGCTTTTGGCTGGACGCCGTGCATCGGGCCCATTCTGGCGGGCGTGCTGCTGCTGGCGGCCACCAAGCAGACGGTGGGCGAGGGGGTCGCGCTGCTGGCGATTTACTCACTGGGGCTGGGCCTGCCGTTTTTCTTGACCGCCATGGCGCTCAATCAGTTCCTGTCGTTCTACCAGGGCTTTCGCCGCTATTTGCAATGGGTGGAGCGCGCGGCGGGGGTGCTGCTGATCGGCGTGGGGCTGCTGGTGGCTACCAATCAACTCACCTGGCTGGCGAGCTACTTCGCGTTTTTCAACCGTTTCAACATCGAGATACCGCTGGCCGAGGCAGTGGCGAAGGCTCCCGCGAAACAGGAGGCTGGCGAGCGCCCGGCGGCCCCCGACGTGGTGCTGGAGCGCGCCGACGGCTCGACGTTCCACTTGAGCGAGCTGCGCGGCAAGGTGGTGGTGCTGAACTTCTGGGCGACCTGGTGCCTGCCCTGCCGGCTCGAGATCCCGCACTTCAACAAGACCTATCAGAAATACCGCCAGCGCGGCGTGGAATTCATTGGTATCTCGCTCGACGAGGGGGGCTGGCCCGATATCGAGAAGTTTTTGAAAGAAATGCCCATTGAGTACACCGTGGCGCTCGACAAAAACAAGGCGGCCTCCGAGGCCTTTGGCCCGCTGTTCGGCTTGCCGGTGACCATTTACCTTGACCGTCAGGGGCGCATCGCCTACCAGAGCATCGGCATCACCGACGTGGACATTCTGCGAGAAAGCATCGAGGACCTCCTATGAAGCAACTCAGGGCGCTGAGCCTGGTGCTGGCGAGCGGGTTGGTTCTGGCCAGCGGGCTTGCGGCGCAGATGCCCAAGCCGGAGGACGTGGTCGAGGTGCGGGCGGAACCGATGCGCCTCGTGAGCAAGCGCGGCGGCACGAGCGCCGTTACGTTGTTCGCCACGGTGCGCACCGGCTTCCACATCAATTCGAACAAACCGGCCGAGGAATACCTGATTCCCACGCGGATTGAGCTAGCGGAGGGGGTGCCCTTCGTACTGGCGGACGCCCGCTTTCCGGCGGGCGAGCTGAAAAGCTTCGGCTTCGCGCCCGACGACAAGCTCTCTGTGTAAGAAGGGACAGTGAAAGTGCCTCTCAAGCTGCGCGCCCAGCCCGACGCCCCCGCCGGCTCCCACACTCTCAAGCTCCTCTTCCACTACCAGGCCTGCAACGATCAGATCTGCCTGCGCGCCGCCCGCAAGGAAGTTGCCCTGACGGTTCGCGTCGAGTAAGCAGAAGCGCTCGCTAAGGCGCACTCGGGGGTCAAGCAAGCGCGCTCGTGCGGGTTGCTTGAGGGTTTCGAGGAAGCTACACTAAGGCTCCGGCGAGCGCGGAGGCGGCTGCGTGACCATTCCCCGGGCAAAAGTGATGTCAGAGCTGGTGGCGCCGTTCACAGCGCGCGCCCGGCTCACGGGGGTGGAGTACACGGTGCGCTTCTCGCACCTGTGGTCGGCGGTGGCCACGCGGCACAGCGACACCCTGGACTGCAAATTCTTCGTTAACGGCCGCAGTGTCACCGTAGCGCTGGCCCATCCAGGCTTTGTGGAATTCCGGGTTCGCAGCGGCCGCTCGCTCACCGATGAGGAAGCCGCGCAGGTAGCGGCCACTTATCTGCGCGAGTGCCTGGAGGCCGACCGCGACACTGACCGCCCATTGCTCACCGTCTCCGGCGAAGACGTGCTGGGCCTGGCCGAAAAGCTCGGCCTTCTTGCCTGAAGCTGCCTTCTTTCTGTTGACGCCGCGGGTCAGGCGTCGGAGAGGTCTTCATCAAACTCCGGGACGGGAGGGGCGGGGCGGTCGAGTTCCGCCGCCTCGAAAAGCTCGCCGCAATCCAAGCACTCAATGTAGGTGGTGGCGTCGTCCTGGGCAATCAGGCGGGTA
The DNA here is from genome assembly GCA_050747425.1 of Candidatus Acidiferrales bacterium. Classification (GTDB taxonomy): domain Bacteria; phylum Acidobacteriota; class Terriglobia; order Acidiferrales; family 2-02-FULL-67-57; genus CAYTXK01. The sequence continues at coordinate 8,211 of JBOGNW010000220.1, read as the reverse complement.
CGGCGATGCTGGCAGGGCTCCTGCACAGGAACTCCGGGTGGAAAGCCGATTATAGCAAGTCGGCGGCGAACCCGACAGCGCTGCCGCCCCAAAATGCGCCTTGATTCGCTTGCGCCCGCCGCCGATAATCGGGCGACCCTAAGGGGAAAGCATGGAGCGCATCCTTTACCTCGGCCTGGTGGGGTTGTTCGCCTATTTTATTTTCAAGGTGTTCGCTCCCTTTCTCGTGCCGCTGACCTGGGCGGGGCTCCTGGTGATTATGTTTTATCCCGTGCACCGGCGCGTGCAGGGACGGATCCGGCAGCCGAACCGGGCGGCCCTGGTGACCACCTTGCTGCTGACAGCGGTGATTATCGCCCCCGGCCTAATGGTGTTGGGGGCCTTCACCACCCAGGCCTTCGAGCTGGCGCACTGGGTCGGAGCCGAGTGGCGGCAGGGCCGCGTACCCCTGCACGAGGTGTGGGAGCAAGTTCCGCGGGAACGCATCGTGGCCCGGCTGGCCCAATACAACATCACCGAGCGGCAGGTAAACGAGTTCGTCACCGAGCAGTTGCAGAATTTGGGCAACTTCATGGCCCGGCAGGCCGGGCTGCTGCTGCGCGACTTTTTCTATCTACTTTTTGATCTGTTCGTGATGCTGTTTGCCGCCTTCTACTTCTTTCGCGACGGGCCCCCGCTGCTGGAGCGTCTGCGCCGCGCCCTGCCGTTGGAGGAGGGCACGCGCGAAGGGCTGTTCTACATCGCCTACAGCGTTCTCTACGCCAGCGTGATGAGCGGGCTGCTGGTGGCGGCGGCTCAGGGAACGCTCGGCGGCCTGTTGTTCTGGCTTTTGGGGATTGACGCCGCCGTGCTGTGGGGGATGGTGATGGGTTTTCTCTCGCTCTTGCCGCTCTTTGGAGCCTGGCTGGTGTGGGTGCCGGCGGTGCTTTATCTGCTGGTCAAGGCGCACTACGTCAGGGCCTTCATTCTCTTGGTGGCGGGGGCGTTGATCGTCAGCGGCATCGACAACGTTCTGCGCCCCCTGCTGCTCAGCGGGCGCACGCAGATGAACGGCCTGCTGGTTTTCATCAGCATCCTGGGCGGGGTAGCTGCTTTTGGTTTTCTGGGCATCCTGTTAGGACCGATTCTGGTCGCCATGGCCGTGGTGCTGTTCGAAGTCTACACCACCAGGCAGCCCGTCCCCGGCAAGCGCGCCGCCTCCGACGCCCCGCCCGCGGTCCCCGCCAGCTAGTACTCAGCCTCTGGCCCGCGGCTCTCCTAGAAAGCCCAAGACCCGCCGCAGGATTTCTGCGAGCGGGTCTCGAGTGAAAACGGGGGACGCGTTTAGCGACGGGCGGCGGCTACTTCCTTGGGGACGCTCAGGTAGCCGACGATGCGGTCTTTGTCAACCTGGAAGACCACGATTTCGAGCAGGTGGCGCGTGCCCGGCATGTAGAACTGCACGGGCTCGAGCAGGGTCTTGTCCTTCTTTTCAATGCGCTTGTCGCTCTCCAGCAGGGTGACGGTGAAGCGCTGGCGCTTGATGTCGGTTTTGTTCAGCCGCATGGAGACGGTGCCGACGCGGGTGAACTGCTTGGATTTCTTGACGTCGAAGTCGAAGTAGTCGCGCTCGCCGCGCCGCTTGAGCTCTTCCAGCTCGTTGATGTTGCGGGCGATCAAGCCGCTCTGCACGCCGAGGTCGCCCATGGTGCGCTGCAAGGTCGACCGGGTTTCTTCCAGGACCTGTTGCGTCTGGGCTACGTCACCCTTGACCGCGCCCACTTCCCCGGAGAGCGAGCCGAGCTGCGCCTGCTGCTGCTCGAGTTTCGTGCCCAACTGCGCCGCCGAGCGCTGCTGTTCTTCCTTGATCTGGCGAGCCAGCGAGCGGGCCCGAGACAACTCCTCCTGCGTCATGCCCAGCTTCTCACTGGTAACGTCGAGTTGGGCTTTGAGAGTGGCGTACTGGTCTTCGAGCGAGCTGGCGCGCGAAGTCAGCGCGGTCAACTTCTCATTGGCCTGGGTGAGCTGCGCGGCCAGCTCCTGGCGAGTGCTGTTCTGGGCGTAGGCCACATAAACCAGAAACAGGGCCATGATAACCATGAGGGCAATCAGCCAGGCCGGGATTCCACTTCGCGCTTGCTGCGGTTCCACCATCTCGTCTGTGGGCTGCTGCGGGGTCGAACTCATTGTCTTTTTCTCTCCCTCCAGTTGCGCCCGCCTGCCCCGATCGGGCTAGGGGGCGAGCACCCTGTCTCTTGTTTGATTATCGCCGAGTGGCGCGGAGTTGTCCACGCGGAGATGTGGTACGCCGCGTCGCGCCGCCCTGGGGCTCGGCCTCTTGATTTGTGCCTCTGGTTGCGGTAGCGTGGCGGCGCTTACCCGGAGGTATCCATCGCCGCCCCTGCGGGCGGCGTCTCCTTTGAGGGCAGCGTGACTATTACGGTTCGAAAAGCCGGCAACGTCGCCATTCTTGACCTGGTGGGGCCGCTCAAAATGGGCGATGCCGAGATGGCCTTCCGCGAACGCGTGGACGAGTTGATCAACGCCGGGACGCGGCAACTGGCCATTAACCTGGCCGGGGTGCCGGAGATGGACAGCTCCGGCATAGGGGCCTTGGTGCGCGTTTTCAGCGCCGTCAAGACGGCCGGGGGAAAGTGCAAACTTTTCGGGGCGCCCAAGCGCGTGCGTCAAACCTTGAAGATGGTCCGCCTCGACAACGTGCTCGAGCTGGTTGAGGATGAAGCCGCCGCCCTGGCCGATCTAGCCTAGCCCGCCCCTTCCGCCGCCTGTGTTAGAGTGAAAAACGCCATGGCCAAGCCCGCCACCCGCCTGACCGTGCCGCAGCTTGACCTGAAGGCGCAGTATGCCGTGCTGAAAGAGGAAATTCAGGCGGCCATCGCCCGCGTCTGCGAGCGGCAGCAGTTCATCCTGGGGCCGGAAGGAGAGGCCCTGGAGCAGGAGCTGGCGGACTACTGCGGAGCGGCGCACGCCGTTGGGTGCGCCTCGGGGTCGGACGCGCTGCTGCTGTCCCTCGTCGCTCTGGGCGTTGAGCGGGGAGACGAGGTGGTGACCGTTCCGCTTACTTTTTTTTCCACCGCAGGCGCGGTGGCAAGACTCGGAGCGCGCGCCGCTTTCGTGGACATCGATCCCCGAAGCTTGACGATGGACCCGGCGCGCCTCGAGGCCTACCTGAAAGGCCTCGACGCTGAGCGCCGCCGCCGCACCCGCGCCATTATTGCCGTGCACCTCTACGGCCAGGCGGCTGAAATGAACGCCCTGGGGGAGGTGGCGGCGCGCGTCGAGCTGCCCCTCATCGAGGATGCCGCGCAGGCCTTGGGCGGCGAATACCACGGCCGCCGCCTCGGCAGCCTCGGCCGCACCGGCTGCTTCAGTTTTTATCCCTCGAAGAATCTCGGCGCCTTCGGGGATGCCGGCCTGGTAACCACCAGCGACGACCGAATCGCCGAGCGCCTGCGCTCTCTGCGCCACCACGGCTGCACGCACGACCGCTACCGCCACGACGCCGTCGGCTGGAACAGCCGTCTGGATGAGCTGCAAGCCGCGGTGCTGCGGGTCAAGTTGAACTACTTAGAGGCGTGGGCGCTGACGCGACAGCAGGTGGCCGACCGCTACGATGACTTATTTCTCCGCGCCGGGCTGGCCGACCGGCAGAAATCCTACTCGGACGCGAAGCGCCCGGTAGTGATTCCCTATCGCACGCCCGAGAGCCGGCACGCCTTTCATCAGTACGTGGTTCGCGCCCTGAACCGGGAGTCGCTGCGTCAGTTTTTGCGCGAGGAGGGCGTGGGCACGGAGGTGTATTATCCCGTGCCGTTGCACCGGCAGGAGTGTTTCCGTGACTGGGGCGGGCGCGCCGGGCAATGCCCCGAGGCGGAGCGAGCCGCCGAGGAGGTGCTGGCCTTGCCCATGTACCCAGAACTAACCGCCGAAATGCAGCAGTATGTGGTCGCTAAAGCGGCAGAGTTTTACCGCCGACCTGCCTGAAGGTTCTTCCAGCTACATCGCGCTGTCAAACTTCACTTCTTCCCACTTATCGCCCTTCTTCACCTCGACCTTGTCGGCCAGAATCGTCCCCGACTTAATGGTTCCGGTGGCGCGCACGGTTTGTCCGACGTAGTCGGCCAATTGCGGAGACGGGGCGGCCAGGGTGTAATACTTGCCGGCCGAGGTCAGTACGCCCAGCGGGCTGCCGGATTTGGCGCACTCACTCCCGCAGTTCTTCATCCCCATATGGTCGTTGCCTTTGTCGCCCCCGGCGAGAAAGCACTTGCTGTCCACCAAGGTGCCCTCCACCGGCTTGGCCGCCTTTTCGCCCGCGAGCGCCACGCTGACGCCCGCCACTAGGATGGCTCCCAAGACCAAAACTACGACTCGCTTCATGGTGTACCTCCTTCTCACCTGGCCAGAATAGCCCTGCCCACCCCCCCCTGACTGTATGAAAGCATACACTGTGTTCAGCCCGGTGGGCAGCAGCTTCGCCGACGGTTCTTTCATCTAATAGGACAAACAAATTCCGAGGCAGAGAGGTGCCATGCGAAGCCATGAAAACTGCGTTGTTTTCTCGCGAGTCATCCGCGAGCACCTGAGCGCCCTCAGCGGTTTCACCAGCGAGCGCTCCTACCAACGGGGGGAAACCATTTACTTGATGGATGACCCCGCCGATGAACTTTACTGGATTAGTCAGGGCCGGGTGAAAATCATCCGTCTTTCGGCGGACGGCCAACAGAAAATCCTAGACATCTATCAGGCGGGGGATTTTTTCGGTGAACTCTGCATCTGCGGGGGTATGAGACGCAGCGAACAGGCGGTGGCCCTCGAGGCTTTGGTGACTACCTCATTTCAGGTCAAAGGCTTGATGAAACTGCTGCGGCGGAGCCCGGATATGGTTCTGGAGTTAGTGCAGCTTCTGTGCGCGCGCCTGCGGGAATCACACGATCAAATTGCCGCGCTGGCATTCGAGAATATTCCTCGGCGGTTGGCGCGAGAAATCTTGCGACTGGGGCGGAACAACCAGGCCCAGCCCGGCGCAGACGACTCCCGCATCGCCCTCCAGCTCACCCACGAAGAGCTCGCGCAATTGGTAGGCACGTCGCGGGAAATTGTCACCACGGTAATGAACCAATTCCGTCAGCGCGGCCTGCTTGACTACACGCGCCGGAATATCCTCGTGAATCGCCCCCGGGTCGAAGCCTTCTTGACCAACAACCAATGAGGGGTGCCTTTTCTCGCTCTAGAGGGGCGTGCCGCAGACCAGCGTGGCCAGCTCGGTAAGGCTGGAGACGAGCAGGTCGGGCGCGTTGGCTTCGAGCGCGTGGCTCCCCAGTCCATAGGTCACCCCGCAAACCGCCACGCCGGCGTGGCGCGCTGTCTCGACGTCAATCTCTGAATCTCCCACCACCAGCGCGTGCTCTTTGCTTTCTGCCGTTTCCCGCAGGATGGTTTCCACCCCGATGGGGTCGGGCTTTTTGCGCTCGAAGCTGTTGCCGCCGTAAATGAGATGGAAAAAGTCAGCCAGCCCAAGACCCCGCAGGATGTCGCGGCTGATGCGCTCGGGTTTGTTGGTCAGCACGGTGAGCCGCCGGCCGGCGGCGTGCAATTGCGCCAGGCCTTCGCGCACGCCCGGGTAGGCAACGGTGTTATCGAGCATGTGCTCGCGGTAGTAGCGGAGGAAATAGGCGAGACCTTCTTCGACGCGCGGGTCGTCTTCCGCCAGCCCCAGCGCCTGGCGGACGAGCCGGGGCGCGCCATGGCCGATGTAACTGTAGATCTGCTCGTGGGGCAGGGGCGGGAAGCCGGCGTGCTCGACCGTGGCGTTCACCGCCAGCGCCAGGTCGAGTTTGGAGTCAATCAAGGTGCCGTCGAGGTCGAAAATGAAAACCCGCAGGGCGCGCCAGAAATCCCGCTGGCGCGGGGTCATAGCGTGCGCAGGCGCTTGGCGGCGTCTTCCGGCAGGATCTGATTCAACGAGTACTCCTGCGGGGGAAGGGTCTTCATGGGGAGCGGCAGACGGGGCGTGATTTCAATGTGCCAGTGGTAGTCCTCCGACAAGCTCTGCCATTCTTCGCGCAGCCAGGTGGGGAGCCGCCGGTTGGGCTCGGTGTGCAGAACGAATGCCAGCGAGGGCGTGATGGCTTCGGCGCGTCGGAGCGTCGAGGCAAAGGCGGTGGCGAGATGCCCCAGCGCCCCCGGCTCGTTCATGGCTTCTTCGAAGGAGGAATGGTGGCGGCGGGGCAGCAGCCACATCTCGTAAGGGTAGCGGGAAGCGTAGGGACAGGCCACCAGATATTCCGCCGTCAGGGCTACGACCCGCTTGTCGTCGGCGATTTCGCGGCGAACCACATCGCAATAGAGGCAGCGTTCTTTCGCTAGGTAGTGGGCGTGGGCGGCGCGCAGCTCGCGCTCCACGCGCGTCGGGATCATCGGCGAGCCGACGATCTGAGCGTGGGGATGAGCCAGCAGCGCCCCGGCTTCGCGGCCCTGGAGCTGGAAGACTTCCACGTAGCGCAAGCGGGAATCCTGCTTGAGAGCGCTGATGCGGTCGCGGCAGGCTTCGAGCGTCTGCTCAAGGAGTTCGACGGGGAGAGTTCCCAGTTGAGCCTCGTGGGCCGGCCCTTCGACCACCAACTCGTGCGCCCCCACCGTCGCCATGTTGTCATAGAGACCATCGCCCTGGCGCTCGAGCTCTCCCTTGCTGTGGAAGACGGGGGCTCGGTCGGCCAGCACGCGCACTGTCCAGGCGTCCGCCCCGCGTTTTTCGGCAATCAGAACTTCTTCGCTCAGGTCGGCCGAGGGGCAGAACGGACACTCGGCGGATTCAGGCCCGCGCGTGGCCGCCAGGCCCCGGGCTTCGCCGGCGACAATCCAGAGCCAGGTGGTGGGGTCCTGCCGCAGTCGGGCCATTGGTCGCGAGGCTCCCCCACGAAGAAAGCGGATGATTATAGACGATTTTCCGACGATGAGGCAGGCTTCGCGGGCGGCCCAGAGCCTTGCTGCCCGAGAGGCGCGCGTGTAGACTCCCGGCGTTCGCCGCCGGAGGAAGCAGCCCGATGGCCACCCTCTATCCCTTTCGCGCCTTCCGCTACCAGCCACAGAATGCGGGCGCGAGGCTCGAGAATTTGATTACCCAGCCCTACGACAAAATTACTCCGGCGATGCAGGAGCGGTATTACCAGCTTCATCCCTACAATTTGATCCGGCTGGAAAAGGGCAAGCCGGCGCCGGGAGACAACGGCGAAAACGTCTACACGCGGGCAGCGCGCTGGCTCGAGGAAGCGGTGGCGGCGGGCGTGATGGCGCCGGAGGAGAGACCGGCGATTTATCCCTATTTCCAGGAGTACACCGCCCCGGGAACGAGCGAGCGGCGGGTGCGCAAAGGGTTCATCGCGCTCGGGCGCCTGGAGGACTACGCCGCGGGCGTGGTCTATCGCCACGAGCAGACGCTGGCCGGGCCCAAGGCGGACCGGCTGGAGCTGCTGCGGCGCACGCGCGTGCACACGGGGCAGCTCTTCTTGGTTTACAGCGACCCAAAGGGTGCCGTCGACGTTTTGCTCGAGCAAGTGGTTCGCCGCGAAACGCCGCAGGAGGTGACCGATGAGTACGGCGCCCTCCACCGGCTGTGGACCGTGACCGCGCCGGAAACCCTGGCGCGCTTCCAGGAACTGATGGCCGAAAAGAAACTCATCATCGCCGACGGCCACCACCGCTACGAAACCGCGCTCGCCTACCGCGACGAGTGCCGCGCCCGCTCGGGCAGCCGCGACCCCGAGGCGCCGCACGAGAAAGTGATGATGACTTTCGTCAATCTGGAGGCGCCGGGCGTCACCATCCTGCCCACGCATCGCGTAGTGGCCAACCTGCCGGGGTTCAACTTCGCGGCCTTCCGCGAGAAGGCTGCTGCCTTTTTCGACTGGTATGCGTATCCGCGGAGTGCGGAAGGCAAGGGCAGCGGTGGGCGGCTGCGGCGGGATTTGGGGGCGCGGGGCGCGGAGCGCCCGAGCTTCGGCGTAGCCGTGGCCGGGGAGTCGGCGCTCTATCTGTTCTTGCTCAAGGTCAACGTGGACCTGGCCAAGGAGTTGCCGGGCGTTTCGCCGCGGCAGCGCCAGCTCGACCTGGTGGTGCTGCATAAGCTGCTGCTCGACCGCTGCTTGGGCCTGACGGAAGAGTCGGTGCGCCAGGAGAAGAACCTGCACTACCTGCGCGAGTGGCAGGAGG
>JBOGNW010000219.1:0-3314 GCA_050747425.1 Candidatus Acidiferrales bacterium | reverse complement strand
CATGAGCATCGCGGTTTGGGTGGGTCTTATCGCGCTGCTCGGCGTAGATGCGGAGACAGCCGTGTTCATGCTGCTGTACCTGGATCTGGCCTACAACGAACGCAAGGCCAAAGGTCAGATGAAAAGCCTTGCGGACCTGAAAGAAGCGATTGAATACGGTGCGGTGAAGCGCCTACGGCCCAAGGTGATGACCGTTGGCGTGATGTTTATGGCCCTGGTCCCCATTATGTGGTCCACAGGTGCCGGCTCGGACGTGATGCGCCGCATTGCCGCACCGATGATCGGTGGCATCTTTACCTCCTTTGTTCTGGAACTGCTGGTCTATCCCGCCATTTACGAAATTTGGAAGTGGCACAGCGAGCTGAAGCCCCAGCTCGAAACGACCGGGCAGGGCGAATAATGGCCGAGTTCCGATCGGCCTCCTCTTTTTTAGCTGGCCTTTGAATCGCCCACTGCGGGAGAAGCAGATCCCTCGACTTCGCCCTTCGGCCTGCCCGCGGCCGGCGAGGCTCCACTCCCTTCGAGTTCGCTCCCTTCGGCTACGCTCCCTCCGGCTTCGCTCAGGGTCTCCGCTTTGCTCCGACAGGGCAAGCGGGATGACAAGGGCGCGCAGGTCTAGCGCTTGTAGCGGCCCATCAACTCGGCCTGGGCGAGGATTTTCCCTTTCATGGCTTTCTCCACGTCGGCCTTGGTGGCGCCGGGCTTGAGGCCGAGTTCGGCGCTGAGGGCATAGAGCTTGAAGAAATAACGGTGGGGCGGGCCGGGGGGCGGGCAGGGGCCGCCGTAGCCGATGCGGCCGAAATCGTTGCGGCCCTGGCGGGCACCGCCTTCGAGGTCGCTGGTCTTGGGCCGGGCTTCGGGGAGCGAGCGGGCGCTGGGCGGGAGATCGTAAAACACCCAGTGGACCCAGGTGCCGACGGGAGCGTCGGGGTCGTCGACTATGAGAGTGAAGCTCTGGGTGCCGACGGGCGGGTCGGTCCAACTGAGGGCGGGGGAAAGATCGGGGCCGTCGCAAGTGAATTTTTTGGGAATGTCGCCGCCCGGGGAAAAGGCGGGACTTTTCAGCTCGAGCGTCATGGGCTTTCCTCCTTCGCGAGTGGCGCCGAAGACGACGGCGGCAAAAAAGGCGAGTGCAACCGAAACAACGATTGAAAGCTTCGCGACGAATCTCATCGTAAAAAAGTGTAACACGCGGAGGGGGCGCTAGAGTGCACCTTGGGCTGGCTGTCGCTTGATGGCGGGCGATTTTTCTTATCCGAACATTACCGAAAATACTGCTAGCCTGTGCGGGTGCTGCGGTGGGCTCGTGGTTGAGATTCTTCGCCCCGACGCATCGGGGCAGGCTGCGCTCAGAATGACAGAAGGTAATGTCGAATTTTCTAATGGGCTGCAAATATGAATTGCAACAACAACATACGTGAGTGTTCTCCGAAGGTCCCAGGTGGGTAAACCGGGGGTAGCAGCCTAGCAAAGGGGTTGCTGTTTATACTAATAAGCCATTTATACTCAGATAGTTAGCTACAGATTAGGTAGGCCAAGATTGCTAGTCAACCAAACTCGTAACGGCCTGGTCTCTTAAGCTCAATAGGACTGGGGTCCTAGATATGGACTGGTCCGGGAGATGAAATGAGGCGGGGGGTGCATTGACCCTTTTGGGGAAACAAAGTAAAAATGCGCTCACACCGGCCATGTTCTAGGGCGAGGTGGGGGGTTTCATCAACTTGAATTTATGCGTTGGCCTTAGAAGGCGCGCAGTCAATCCAGGAGAGGTGTCTCGTGCATAGTCAGAAAAGTACGTCGGGGCGTTTGACTTTTATTTTGGCGGCGGTGCTGGTGCTGACCGCGAGCCTGTTGACGCAAGGCTCGGGGCCGGTGCCGGCCGGCACGTGGGCAACGACGGGCTCGATGGGAGCCGTGCGCACGGGCGCGGCGGCCGTACTGTTGCCGGATGGGCGAGTGTTGGTCACGGGCGGCGACGGCGGAAGCGGTCCGCTGGCCAGCGCTGAAGTGTATTCGGGCGGAGCCTTCTCTGCGGTGGCTTCCATGAACTATGCCCGCAGCCGCCACTCGGCCGCTGTTTTGGCTGATGGCCGCGTGCTGGTGGCTGGCGGTGTGACGGTTGGGGAAGGGGCGACGAACTCGGCGGAGATTTACGACCCGGTGAGCAACTCCTGGGCGCTGGCCAATTCGATGTCGCAAGCGCGCGCGGGTCACACGGCGACGATGGCCGGGGATGGCTCTATTGTGGTGGCGGGCGGCGAAGGCGCCGGCGGGGCGATTTCCAGTGTGGAATTCTTTGACTCTTCTTCCGGCTCTTTCTCCTACGCGGGCAATCTTTCTTCGGCGCGCAAAGACCATGCGGCGGCGGCTCTCGCCAATGGCACGATTCTGATCGTCGGCGGTTCCAACGGTTCGAGCGCTCTAGCCACGAGCGACATTTATGACCATCAGGACGCGGATGTGGAGCCCGGTCCGTCTATGGCGCTTCCCCGCCAAGGGCTTTCGGCGACTTCGCTTTTGAATGGTGACGTGGTGGTCATCGGCGGCCGCAACGCCGGTGGCGATATGAGTTCGGCTGAAGTGCTCCCCGCGAACGGGTCGAGCTTCCAGCCCGCGGCCAGCGCGCTGGCCGCGCCGCGCAGCGGGCATTTCGCCGCGCGCCTGCGCAATAACAACGCGGTTTTGATTGCGGGCGGATCTTCGGGCGGCAGCGCTGTCAGCTCCGCGGCTCTATACCTGCCCTGGTCGGGCCAGTTTGTGGGAACCGGCGCGATGAGTGCTGCGCACGCGGGCGGCGCATCCAGCGGCACCTCGATGGCGGGCGCGCACCTGGTGGCCGGCGGCAGCGCGGGCGCCGAACTCTACGGGTTTGTAACGGTGATGAGCGACAAGGCGGACTACCTGCCGGGGGAGAGCGCCCTGATTACCGGCACGGGCTGGACGCCGGGAGAGAGCGTCAGCCTGGTTTACCACGAAGACGCGAACCCGCCGCTCCACCCCGACCAAGTGCACATCGTGCTCGCTGATGCAGGCGGCAACATTCTCGACAGTTATTTGCTCGAGCAGCACGACCGCGGCGTGACCTTTTACTTGCTGGCTACGGGCGCCGCGTCCGGTTTCCAGGCCCAGACCAGCTTCACCGACGCCCCGTCGGCCGACCTTGACCAGTGCCGCAACGGCTCGGCCGGGGCTCCGCAGGACTGCGTCGGCTCGCGCTGGGTGAACGGGAACGCCGGCTCCTCGAACTCGCACTACATTGAAGGCCACTCCATTCCCTACCGGCTCCGCATGGAGCAAGTGCCCCTGGGCAACGC
>JBOGNW010000218.1:0-2899 GCA_050747425.1 Candidatus Acidiferrales bacterium | reverse complement strand
GCGCCGTCCTGGAGAATTTCTGAGGCATGGCCGCCCGGCGCCCCTCTCGACGCCCAGCATCGCCCGCCTATCTGATTGTGGGCCCTGACTCCTACCTGCGCAGCCAGACCCGCGAGCGGATCATCGCCGCGCATGTCCCCGCCGAAGTGCGCGACTTCGCGGTGGGGCGCTTTTCTCTGGAGCGAACGCCGTTAGGCACCGTCTTAGCGCAAGCACTCAACCGGCCCATGCTGAGTCCGGTGCAAGTGCTGGTGATAACCGAGCTGGAGGGCGTCAAGGAGGAAGCGCTGGCCGAACTGGAAGAGTATTTCTCCACTCCGGCGGATTTCACCGTGCTGGTGTTCGAGGCCGAAGAGCTGGATCGGCGCACGCGCCTCTGGCATCTGTTGGAGCGCCATTGCGAAGTTGTCGAGGCTGAACCGGGCGACGACCGTGACGCTCTCGCGGCCACGCGCGGGTTTGCCGGTGAGCTCGGCCTTGGACTCGACGCCGCCACGGCCGAAGATTTGGTCTTTGCCGTCGGGCCCAATCAGGGCCTGCTGCGGGCGGAGCTCGAAAAGCTGCGCGCCTTTGCTGGGGAGAAAGGGCGGGTTACGTCGGCGGATCTTGAAAATTTGGTCAGCCCCGCGCGCCGCTTCAGCGTGTTTGACCTTGTGGGGCTGCTGGCGGAGCGCCGGCGGGACGAGGCGTTGCGGCGGCTGCGGAAACTGCTGCGCGATGGGGAAAACCCGTTCGGGATTGTCGGGCTGCTGGCCTGGGGGTACCGTCAACTCCTGCTAGCGCGAGCGTTGCCTCCCCATACGCCGACCTGGAGAGCCGCCCGTGTGGTGCGCGCACCCGCGTCGCGCCTAGCGATGCTTCTCCGCCAGGCGAAACAGTTTTCGCTGGAAGAATTGCGCCGGGCCTTTGCCGCTTTGCTCGAGGCGGACGTGGCGCTGAAGTCTTCGTCGGCCAGCCCTGAGGCTATTCTAGAAGCGCTGGTGATTGAGCTAAGCGGGAGAGAAAAGGCGCGCTCGCACGCCTAGGAAGTTGCGGGGTGAGCCGACGACTGCTTGGCGGCCAGGGCGTTGAAGCTCACCAGGAGGCGCGACTTGGTTCGCGCCGCGCTGTTGCCGTGCAGAATTCCCAAATGGGCGCAGCGGTCGAGGATGGAAAGAGTGGGCCGCAGTAGCGTCCGGGCCTGCTCCAGGTCTCCGCTGGCTAGCGCCCGGCGGAAGCTCTTTACCTGCACACGCAGGCGCCCCTTGCGGATGCGGTTGGTCCGCGTGCGTCGCGCCGTCTCACGGATGCGCTTGAGGATGGACGGCTTCTTCCGCTTCCGCCTGGGCGAGATGGTCGTGGCCATGGCGTCTCCTTCGGGGAATCAACCGAAAAAACAAGCTTAGGGGACTTTCGGCGGCCTGTCAATCGGCTGGCTGGCGATGTATAGTAGCTGGTAAGGATACTTTGGCACCACGAGAGGACTATGCCGCGGGAAGCCTTCAAATGCGCCCAGTGCGACCAGCAGGAAGAGCGTTGCATCTGCCAGCGCTACTGCTGCCTGTGCCAGAGCCAGGAGACGATCCGGCTGGTGGGGGACGGGCTCTACTATTGCCATGATTGCCGCGAAGCTTGCGATTATCGCACCGAGGACGAGCTGCCGTCGCAGTGAAGGGAAAGCGTCGCGCGCTTCTGTAGTCACCGAGTCGTCGTTCCTACCGCCGCGCTCGGAGCCACGGCTATTTGGCAGGAAGTGGGTTCTTGGTGTATCCTCGCCGGGCACTGCGGGTGGGTGCTCGAGCGGTTCATTTCCGGGAGACAAGCTCCTACATTTCTTTGACTCGTGGCCGACGACAGCCAGACCGCGGTGCGCATGGTTCTGACTCCAGCGCCGGAGCTTCTCCCCGTGGTGCAAGGCTTTGTTGACCGGCTGGCGGAGCAAAAAGGGTTCACGGAGACTCAGCGCCTCAGCCTCAAGCAGGGCCTCGAGCAAGTCTGTAGGCGAATGGTGGAGGCCTGGCAGGGCGAGCCGGAGGCGGAGTTGAAGCTGGAGTTTCAGAGCTTCGGCGACCGGCTGGAGATCATCGTCGAAGGCAAGAATGGGAGTTTGGCGGAGGGAGCGGCTGACCTGCCCATGCTGAATCAATTAATGGATCGAGTGTTGTTCGAAGAGCCGAGCCAGGGCCAGCGGCGACTGAGGCTGGTCAAGTACCGTTCGCGCGGGAGCGGGCGGACATGAAAGTCAGCCTTCGCCAGCACGGCCCGGCGACGATTCTCGACGTCGAGGGCCAGATCACTTTTGAGAGCACGCCGGGGTTGCGCCAGCAACTGCTGGAAGTCTTGAAACAGAAAAGCACGGTGCTGGTAAATCTGGCGGCGGTCGCCTACGTGGACAGTTCCGGGATTGCCGTGCTGGTCGAGGGCTTGAAGGAAGCGCGCAGCCGCAACGCCAGCTTCGGCCTCTTTGGCTTGACCAAACATACGCGCGCGGTGCTGGAGTTGGTGCGGCTCGACAAAGTTTTTCGCATTTTCGACAGTGAAGACGACGCTGTCCGCCAGCTCGCCCCCTCGGCCTGAGCACACCCGCCATGGGAAACTTCATCGGACTAGTCGGGCGGACGACCCTGGCGGTGGTGCGCTACTTGGGCGGAACGGCGCAGTTGGGCAAGGATGCGGCGTACTGGACGGTGGTGGCGCCGGTACGGGGGCGGGGTTTGCGCGGCCGTGCTGCCCTCCATCAGATGGTGCTGACCGGAGTCAGCGCCGTCCCCATTGTTTCGCTGATTGCTCTTTTCGTTGGCCTGATCCTGGCCTTCCAGAGCGCCTATGAGCTGCGCAAGTACGGCGGCACGGTGTTTGTGGTCAACCTGGTGGCGGTGGCGATGACGCGGCAACTGGGTCCGCTGATGACGGCGGTCAT
>JBOGNW010000217.1:0-3554 GCA_050747425.1 Candidatus Acidiferrales bacterium | reverse complement strand
GTTGGGCGGTGTCGAAACCGGCAGCATGAAAGCCAGGCTGGCGCCGAGCGTCGCCCCCAACGCCGGCGGCAGCGGCGAGACGCCCGCGGCCTTGGCCACGGCAATCGCCACCGGGACCACCATGCTGCCCGTGGCGGTGTTCGAGGTGGTTTCCGTAACCAGCACGGCGCACAGGGTGGCGAGCGCGGTGATGGTCCACAGCCCTGGCTCGCCCGCGGCGCCCAGCAGGCCGCGCGCCAGCCGCTCGGCCAGCCCGGTGGAATACATCAGCCCGCCCAGGCTCAGCCCGCCGCCAAAAAGCAGAATCGTGCCCCAGTCAATCTCCGCGGCTTCTTTCCAGCCGAGCGCGCCCCGCGGGGGCTTCCACTCGACCGGCAGCAGAAACAGCAACGAGGCGGCGAGCACCGCCACCACGCTCTCTTCCAGCCGCCCACTCACCACTTGATAGAGCGGGTCCTTCGCCCCGTAGAACAAAGCCAGCACCCCCGGGAAAACCCACAGCACCACGGCGGTCAGGAACGCCGCCAGCGTAAACGTCTGCGCGCGTCCCCAGGGGGCGATTCCCTTCCGCATCTCGGCCACGGCTGCCGTCAAGCCTTCGAGGCGTTCGATTGGAGGCGCGGGATGCAGGAATCGAAGAAGCAGAGCTAGCAACAGAAACAACACCAGCGCCACCGGCAGACCCACGAGCATCCAGTCGAAGAAAGGAATCGAAACACCCGCCAGGTTCTCCATCATCCCGAGGCCGATGAGATTGGGTGGCGTCCCCACCGGCGTCGCCAGGCCACCCACGGAAGCGCTGTAAGCCAGCATCAGCATAAGACCGGTGACGTAGCTGCGCACGGCGCGCTGCTGCGCGTCGTTCTCCGGCGCGAACAGCCGTTCCAGCGCGTCGGCCAACCCCACCACGATAGGAAAAAGAATCGCCACCGTGGCCGTGTTGCTGACCCACATCGAAATCACAAAGGCGGTTCCGCCGGCCGCCAGGCGGATGCGAGCCGGAGAGCCGCCGATAAAGCGCGAGCCGAGCACGGCCAGGGCCACGCGGCGGTCAAGCCCGTTGACGGTCATGGCGCGCGCGATCAGAAAACTGCTCAAGAAAAGAAAAATGACTGGATCGGCGAACGGGCGGAAGACTTCGCGCACCGGCGCCACCCCAGCGAGCGCGCACAGCGCCGGCCCCAGCAGCGCCGTCGCCGGAATGGGAATGGCCTCGGTAATCCAAAAGACCATTACCAGCACCAGCACCGCGGCCAGGCGGCGTTCCTCTGAAGGCAGCCCACTGGCCAGGGCAAATACGGCGATAGCAAGCAGCGGTCCGGCAAAGAAGCCCACACGGCGGCGCGTGCGCTCGAAGCGCGCCTCAAACTCCTGCCAGGATGGCGGGGGGGCGGCGGGCATAAGCTCTCGCTCACTCTAATCGGGCGTTGAGGGGAAGGCAACGGGAACCAACGCCCGCCCGCTTGTCATTCTGAGCGCAGCGAAGAATCTCTACTTTCACCCTGAGACCCTTCGCTTCGCTCAGGGTGACAGGCGGGCCGGTGAGACCCGTGGGGAGGGAGAACTTTCCCCGCCGCGGGGTCGTAGCTACAATAGAAGGCCTACGAGGGAGGTTATGGAGAATCTCGGGCAGCCCCGGCTGAAAATTCTCGGGGTGCTATTCCTCATCGGCAGCGGTGGGCTGAGTTTCTACGCCCACCGGGTCGAGGACTCGCTCTCGGCCGGCGGCCCCCAACGCGCCACCCAAGCCCTGCTCAACCAGCCGGCGCCCGATTTCTCGGTTCCAACGCTGGAGACTTCGGCCGAGTCCGAACCGGCGCCCCCGCAGGTCACGCTCTCCGACTACCGCGGCAAAGTGGTGCTGCTCAGTTTCTGGGCGAGCTGGTGCCGGCCCTGCGACTACGAGTTGCCCGTGCTCAACCAGTTCTACCTCGCCCACCGCGAGCGCGGCGTGGCGGTGCTGGCCATCAGCACCGATGAAAAACGCGACGATGCGCTGGCCTACGCCCAGTCGCGCCACCTCGCCCTGCCCATGCTGTGGGACGACGGCGGACAGGTCGGCCGCCTCTACCATGTAGATTCCTTACCCACGCTGGTGGTGATTGACCCGCAGGGCCGTGTCCAGCAATACGAGCAGGGGCTGCGCTACGACCTCGAATCCTGGCTCACGCGGCAGGTCACGCGCCTTCTCCCCGGCGCCAGCCCGCCGCCCGCCGGCACGAGCTGAACTGTGACAGCCCTGCGGTTCGATAACGTCAGCAAGACCTACGCTACGCGCCGGCACTGGCGCACGACGCGCGTCGAGGCTCTGGCCGGCCTGAGTTTCGAGATTCACAGCGGCGAAGTCTTCGGCTTTCTCGGCCCCAACGGCGCCGGCAAGACCACCGCCCTCCATTTGCTGATGGGCTTCATCTTTCCCGACCGCGGCGACGGCGCCGTGTTCGACCTGCCCTTCGGCGACGCCCGCGCCCGGCGGCGCATCGGCTTCCTGCCCGAGAACCTCGCCTTCTACCGCTACTTGACGCCAGTGCAACTGCTGCGCTATTTCGGGCAGTTGAACGACGTGCCCGCCGCCGAAGTGGAAGCGCGCATTCCGCCGCTGCTGGAGCGGGTCGGGCTCACCGAGGCCGCCTCGCGGCCCATCGGCGGCTTCTCCCGCGGCATGCTGCAACGCCTGGGGCTGGCGCAGGTGCTCATCCACGACCCTGACCTGCTGGTGCTCGACGAACCAACCTCGGGGCTCGATCCGCTGGGCCGCCGCCTGGTGCGCGAGCTGCTGATGGAGCTCAAAGCGCGCGGCAAGACCGTCTTCTTAAGCTCGCACCTGCTGTCAGAAATCGAAATGGTCTGCGACCGCGTGGGCGTGCTGCACCGCGGGCAGTTGCAGCGCATCGGCTCGGTGCGCGAGCTGCTCCAGGCCAGCGCCCGGGTCGAGCTTACGGTGCGCGACCCCAGCGCCGCCTTGCTCGACTCGCTCCGCCAGCAGGGCGCCGAGGTCAGCGACCGCGACGGCCTGGTGCGCATCGTGCTCGACCGCACCGGGCAGCGAGCGGCCATCGAGCAGCTCTGGCGCGAGGGCGGCGAGCTGGTCTCGCTCGTGCCAGCCCGCTCCTCCATCGAAGATTTCTTCCTCGAAGTAGTCGAAGGCGCCCCGCCCCCGGGAGAAACTCGATGAAGGTGTGGCTGGTAGCGCTCAATACCTACCGCGGCCTGGTGCGCGGCCGCGCGCTGCTCATCTTCGGCGTCATCGTCGTGATGACTTTTCTGGGCACGTTGGGAGCGCTTTACTTTGCCACGCGGTTGTCCGAGGCCGGCGCCGCCCAGCAGTCGCAACTCCTCTTCGCTCGCCAGATTGAAAGCCTGCTCGACACCTATGTCGTCTTTGCTTTCATCCTGGCGGTACTGACCGGGGTATCGGTTCTGCCGGGCGAAATCAAGACTGGCACCATTGTTCCCACCCTGGGGCGCGCCCTGCCACGCGGTCAGTACCTGCTGGGATTGTTTCTGGGAATGAATCTGCTGTTGGGGAGTTACCTGGGCTTCGCCGCTTTGGC
>JBOGNW010000216.1:0-11260 GCA_050747425.1 Candidatus Acidiferrales bacterium | reverse complement strand
TGACGATGGGTCGCGGCATCAGTCCGGCTCTTTGAGAATCCCTCGGAGGAAAACCCGCAGCGAAACTACGCGAACTGCGGCAGCATTGTCAAGCGACAGTGGCCAGGCTTTTGTTTCTTTCCGCGTCTGAGATTATGTCGTTTTGGGAGGCTCCTCGGGCGGGTAGTGGCGGAGGCCGCGGACGACCCTCCCCTCCGGCAATTTCCGCAGGAGATAGACAAACCGGCGCGGGGGCAGGCCCTCTTCTGGCTGGACTAGCTCGTAGAGCTCATCTTGGTAAGAAATCGTGATGAGCTGATCCCAGTCTTTGGGGCGGGAGCAGGCAATGCGCAGGTCGAACCGCGTGCCGTCGCCGCGCTCGACCAAATCCGCCACCGCCGGCCCCAGGGCCTCCTCGGCGCGCTTTCGCTCGAGGGCCGTGTGCGTCCAGGCCACCAGCGCCAGCGGCAACGTAGCGAGCGCCTCGCCGGTGGTCAGTCCCACCAGCATCCGCACTGCGCCTTCCAGAGTGAAATAGCCCAGCAGAAGCGCACTCGGATGCAGGGCATACTCCATCCACGCCAACGGCCCAATCCAGGCCTCCGGGGTGTAGTTGATGAAACCGGCAATGTAGAAAAGCAGGCAGAAGACCGCCTGAAGCAGCCCGGAGACGCCCGCTGCGTTCCCCAACTGCACGCTTTCCTCGTGCCGCCACCGCCGGCGGTAGCGCGGCGGCAGGAAAGAAAGAACTATGCTGGCGAGAAACCCGAGCATGCTTCACCTTGGTAGAGCGCGCCCCACAGCGCGCAGCCAACGGGCGCAACAGTAGAAGGCAAAAGCGAGCCCGCCCCAAAGCAGGAACTGATCAAGTCCTGCCAGCCAAGGCAGGTAGCGGTCGTCCACGAGGCTTTCATAGGCGAGATACAGCGTGATCGGCAGGTGGAGAAGAATCAGCGCCGCTGCCAGTCGCAACGCGTCGGGCAGCCAGCCGGTCTCCCCGCGCAGCGCCCGTCCGAGAAAAAGCAGCCCGGGGGCCGTAAACCCGAGGAAACTCCAGAAGGCCAGCATCAGGGTATGTTCGCCGAGATAGGCTTCGACCAGCAGGGCGTGCTTGTGCACTTCGTCGGTCGCCGTGCGGTATTGCAGGGCCGCGTAGGAAGCCACCAGACCGGTGCGCACCGCCAAGATCGCCAGCGACACCGCTGCCGCCGTCAGCAACAGGCCGGCAAGGGTCGCCGCCGTGGGATGCAGGCGGGCGGCGCGAGCCGCTACTGCCAGCAGCACAAACCAACCCGCCAGTGCCAGCAGAAACAGCACCAGCCCGGCCAGCACACCGAAGCCGATGTACTGCCCGCGTTGGAGCAACAACTGGTCCCAGTCGCGCACCAAGCGGTAGGGATTCTGCCGGAGGACAAAATAGACGGCGCTCGAAGTCAGGGCCACGAGAAAGCCGCAGAGCAGATAGCCCACGGCGGCCGCGTTCATCACCGTGCGACGGTGGTCAAACATCATTGCTCCTCGTCGCCACGCGTTCCAAGCCTCGAAAGTGTTGGGTGAGCGCGAAATGCCTTCCTGCTTACCAGAGGTGGTGGCCGAAGTCAAAGTGAGCATTGTGCCGCTGGGCCTTCCGCGCTAAGCTCCCGCGTCCAACGGGAAGGAGGAGCTGAATGCCGCACGTTCAAATCACCTGGGTGGAAGGCCGCAGCGCCGAGCAGAAGCGCCGACTGGCGGAGCGCATCACGGCGGCGCTGGTTGAAGACGGGCGCGCGCGACCGGAGAACGTTCACGTCACCTTTGTAGATGTTCCCGCCACCGACTATGCCGAAGCGGGCGTGCTGGTGGCCGACCAGAAACGCTCGCCCTGAGGACCCCGCCCCGTATGGCGGAACTCTTCGTGCTATCTTCTCTTGTGATGGGGAAGAACCCGCGCCGACTGGCTCTGGTGCTGGTTTGGGGGCTCTGGCTCGCGGCGACCACGGCCGCGCCACAGCATCAGGAGCCGGGACTTCCCTTCGACGATATTGTCCGGCATTTCGCCGAGAAGGAGCAGGACTACGCGCGCGCCCACGCCCTCTATCGCTACCAGATGAGCATCAAGATAGAAGAGCTGGGCGAGGAGAGCATCGTCCTGGGCGAATTCGAGCAGACGTCGGATGTGGATTACGACGAGCGCGGGCAGCGTCGCGCTCGGGCCCGTGAGAACCCGCACACCGACTTGCTCCACTTGAGCGTCCAGCGCGTTGATCTTCAAGACCTGGAATTCATCCCCCTCTTTATTCTGGCCCCGTCGGAGATTCCTGACTACGAGATTCGCTATGTGACCAAGGAGCGGCTCGACGAAGTGGACACCTACGTCTTCCGCCTGACGCCGCGGGGTGTGGTTCGCTATCCCGACCGACGTTTCGAGGGCGTCGTCTGGGTGGACGCCGAGAGGCTCGACGTCGTGCGGGCTCTGGGGCGCAGCCTGCCTGCCCGAGGCGGGGGCGCCTTCGGTGGCTACTTCCAGCGCTTGGAGATTTTCCGTGAGCCAGTGGATAAGTTCATGTTTCCCACCTTCATTCGCGCTGAGGATACGCTCGCGGCCCGCGAACAAACCGTTCGCCTGCGGCTGACGATTCGCTTCACAAAGCACGAGCGGGTCGCGCAGCCGGCCAATCCTGCCCCGTAAGCCTATGCGTCGCGGCTCACTCCGATTTGTAGGCTATGCATTTTCCTTTTTTATGTTGGTGTCGTCAGCGAACGGGCTTTTTCCCGTGCTGCCGGCGGAACAACCTGGAGGGGCGCCCCACTGGGTTCTCGGCGAGGCGATGACGCTTGAGGGTGTGGGGCGGGCGCAAGGGACGGCGGTGCACGCGGGCAAGCTTTATGTTCTGGGCGATGCCGAGACCGGGGTTATCGTCGAGTTCGATTTCGACCTCCGGCCCACCGGCCGCCGCCTCGCTTTGACGCGCGTTGGACGCGACCTCCTCTCGCACCCCACGGGCTTGGCCTTTCATCCGCAGTATGGGGTTTGGGTCGGAGACTCCCCCGCGGGCCTCTTCGGGCGCGGCGCCACGCTCTATCAGATTGATTGGGAGCGCGCGCTCGCCGGGGGGACACTCGACCACGCCGTGCGCGCCGTGGTGAGGGACGACGCCGCCCACGCTGGCACGCGCCCGGTTTTCATTCGCTGGCGGAGTCGCTGGCTGCTGGCCACGGCCGACTATGCACGACGCGGCCAGGTGCGTCTCTATGATCCTGAGAAACTTCTTGCTGCGGGCCGCTCCTCCGCCCCCGGCGTCGCCGTGGGGGCGTTGGCGTTGGAAGGCTACACGCAGTCGCTGGTGTGGGAAGACGAAACCGGCTGGCTGTACGTCGTTCAGAACCCGCGGCGCGGGCGCGGCTGGCGCATCCAGGTGGTGGATTTGGAAAAGGCGCTGGCTGCGGGCCGCTTGGACGCTCACCCGGCGCTGGTCGAGCGGGTTGAGTTTCCCTATACGAGCGAACTCGAAGGCTTGGCGTTGATGCCGCATAAGCGCGTGCTCTTTCTGACCAGCGACAAAGAAAACAACGCGCTGCTGGGACGTCTGGAAGTTGTCGCGCCGTGAGGGGGCAAGACTAGTCGGCGCTGGCGGGGTCGCCCTGGTTGCGCAGAGCGGGCTTGAGTCGAACAAAGGAGGAAGCCGGCCGGGCGGGGAGGGGCGGCATCACCCGTTGCGGGTCGCGCCAGTTATCAATCGTGGCCACCTGCTGCACGCAGGAAACCGTGCAATAGGGGGCGCAATGTTTCTTGGTCCAGTATTCTCTCTCGCGCAGCTCGGGCGTGTATTCCTCCAGCGGGATGGCGGGATAGCCGCGCTGCTGCGAACAGTAATGCACCAGGCCGTCTTCGCAGATGTAGAGGTAGCGTGAGCCAGCGCGGCAGCGCCACTCGTTCGGCCGCCCGTGGGCGATGTTTTCCTGGAACCAGTTGATGCGGGCAAAGGAGCGCTTGCGCAGCGCTTTGATCTGGCGATAAATCCGCTGCTCGTTTTCGCCTAGCGGCCGCAACTGGCCGCTGCCGTCGTGGATGACGCCCACCGTGCTGGTGAAGCCGAGCGCCAGCGCCCGGTGGGCGATGACCAAGGCATCGTCGGGATTGCGCACGCCGGCGCCGACCACGGAGTTGATGTTGACGTGGAAGTCGGCGTGCTCCGCCAACACGGCGAGTTTCTGGTCGAGCACCTTGAGGCTCTTCATGGAGATGTCGTCGGGCACGACGTTGTCGATGCTAATTTGCAAGTACTCGAGGCCGGCCCGGTTCAACTGCTCAATGCGCTCGGCGGTGAGCAGGTAGCCATTGGTAATCATGCCGGCGAGCATGCCGTGGCGGCGGATGTGCCGTATGACGCCGTCTAACTCGGGATGCAGCAACGGCTCGCCGCCGCTGATGGTGATAATGGAGGTTCCCATGGCGGCCAGCAGGTCGAGGCGCTGCTGGAGGACCTCGGTGGGGACGGGGGCGGAATGGTCGTCCCATTCGTTGCAGTAGGTGCAGGAAAGATTGCAGCGGCGAACAGGGATGAGGTGGGCCAGCAACGGATGCCGCCGGGAGAGCAGCCCTTTAGCCACCATCCACCAGGAACGGTAGGAGCGGCGCGCTGCCAGGAGCCGGCGCCGCAGGGTGCGTCGAGATATCATGCCGTGTTCCGCCTATGCCTCTTGCGAGAAATATCCTGCCCGGCGAGTGTACTCATCGTGAGGGCCAGCGGCAATGAGTTCGCCGCCAAGTGCAGAACTCCACCGCTGAATGTAGCCGAAATGGGATCGAATAGCAAGGATTCCGGGGGACGGCTCCCGCCCGGGGTTAGGCCCCGGGCTTGACCCGCTTGGTGCCGCGGGGGGCGCTGAGGTTGAGCTTGGAGGAAGGGATTTCCGTGTTCACCTTGACGTTGGTGTAACGGGTCAGCATGTAGTCGCCGCCCACCTCGAAGAACTTCTGCTGCACCGGCACCCAGGAGGCTAGGTCGATCCAGAGCTGGATTTTGTGAATCTGGTTGCGGATGCGCTCATCTTTGGGGGTGAGCTCGAGATGCAGAACGGGATTGGGGTTTCCTTCCAGCGCGGTTTCGCCCAGCACGGTGATCAGATAGCGATCCTTCAAGTCGTTGCCCTTGGTGCCGAACCCCAACAGCAGGAACTGCTCGATGAGGGCGCGGTGCTTTTCCAGGTCGTACTCCTGAATCTGGCTCATCTTGGGATAGTAGATGAGGGCCTTCTTGCCGGTGAACAACACTTCCTTGGGCTCGGGGTTCATCATCTCGATGAGCACACGGCCGTTGCGGGTATAGAACAGTCGGCCGGCTTCCGTGGAGGTGTCGTTCACCACTACGGTGACTTTGGTGAACTGGAGCGAGGCAGTGAGAGTTTGAAAGCGGTCGCTGGCTTCATTCAGGCGGTCGACTACCATGCCTTCGGTCCACTTGGCCCGCTGGGCCGCCAGGCCCGCGGCCAGTCCGAGACACAGAAAGAGCACGCCGAGTGTAGTGGCAGTTCGCACTACTTTTCCTGGTTCCTCGTTGGTTCTTGCGGGCGCTGCTCACTCGCGGACCCAAACATCATACCACGCCGCTTCGCCCGCAGAGGCGCCAAACGGTTCGATGCGGGTGATGGTGACCGGGTGGCCCAAATTGAGGAGAAAAACCTCTTCCGCCGCGTGCCGCGGGTCTTCGTGGTAGCTGGCCAGCAGTTGGGCGCTCACGCGGTAGTGCACGCCCTCGGCGTCTTTGCCCACCTGCCAGAGGTCCCCGCTCAGGCGCGTGCCCCACACGGGCTGGTCGTGGAAGTAGCGCGCCGGGGTGGCCAGCACGAAGAGCAGAATCATGGCCACCATCACATCGTACTGCCAGGAACCGCGCTCGTACTGCCACAGCAAGAACCCTTTGAGGGTGCGACCCAGGCGGCGGAAGAAAGAGGGGCGCGGGGACGCGTTCGGCTCAGTCATGCCATCCCGGCAACCGGCGCCGTCGCCGGCGGCATGACTTGCCCGTCACGCATGTAGACGATGCGCCCGGCGTAGGCCGCGGCTTCCGGATTGTGGGTGATCATGATCAGCGTCTGGCCCAGTTCTTGGTGAAGCTCTTTCAGCATCTTGAGCACGACGCCGGAATTCTGCGAATCGAGGTTCCCCGTGGGTTCGTCGGCCAGCACTAACTTGGGCTCGCTCACCACCGCGCGCGCGATGGCCACCCGCTGCTGCTCGCCCCCGGAAAGCTCGCTCGGCCGGTGGTGCAGCCGCTCCTTCAAGCCCAGGAGCTCGACGGTCACCTCGAAACGGTGCGGGTCGAAGCCGTCGCCCTGAATCTGCTGGGCGATGGCGATATTGCCGTAGGCGGTGAGTGTGGGCAGAAGGTTGAAGCGCTGGAAGACGAAGCCGATTTTGCGGCGGCGCAGCAGGGTGCGCTCGCCGTCACTCATCTCGCCCAGATCGTTGCCGTCCACCAGCACCCGGCCGGAGGTGGGCGGCGTCAGCCCGCCCAGCACGTAGAGCAGGGTGGATTTTCCGCAGCCCGAGGGGCCCATGATGGCCACAAATTCCCCTTCCATCACCTCCAGGTTGACGCCGCGCAGCGCCGGCACTTCCACCCGCCCGGTGTGGTAAATCTTCCAGAGATTTTCGCTCTTAACGACTGGCTCCACGGCCTACGCCATCCGTTCGTTTGGCTGCGGTTCGGCCGCGTCTCGGAACGCGCCCGCCCCAAGCGTCCCTTCATTTTACACCCGGGAAAAATCTCTGACCAGTCTCTCGTGCGCCGCCTCGCGAATTTTCTTGTTCCCGCCGGGCCTCTTCGCTATTCTTACCCCGCTTTTCGGGAGCGGCGGTTTTTCAGAGAGGGGCGGTTGCCGATTCCATCTTCTTCGCTTTCGGCGCCAAGAGTTTTCTTCTGCCTCTTCCCCGGGCTGGCTTTACTGGCTGCGCTTATAGGCGCGGCTCTGCCCGGCGCACCTGCGCCTCCCTCTTCGCCGCTGCTCGACCCGGCCACTCCTCTCTCCGAGCGCATCGTTGCCTACCAGATTGAGGCACGGCTCGGGGCTGACGAGAAGACCCTCACCGCCACCGAGGTCCTGACCTATCGCAATCGCACCGGACGCCCGCTCGACGTCTTTCCTTTTCACCTCTACCTCAATGCTTTCCAGCCCGAGTCCACTTTCGTCAGCGAGTCGCGCCGCGACAACCCCGGATTCGCCTGGGAGGAAAAGCACCGCGGTTCGATTGATATCGATTCGCTGGAGGTTGTCGGCCTCGGCGACCTGACCAAAGAGATGAAATTCATCCAGCCCGACGACGGCAACCCCAAAGACCGTACCGTTTTCGAGGTTCGGCTGCCGCAGCCCGTGCCCTCCGGGGCGGAGGTGCAGTTCAAGATTGCTTTCCGGGCGCGCTTGCCGGAGGTGCTGGCGCGCACCGGCTACAAGCGCGACTTTTTCATGGGCACACAGTGGTTCCCCAAAGTCGGCGTCTGGTGGCGCGGGGCGTGGAATTGCCATCAGTTTCATCGCACCACCGAATTCTTCGCCGATTTCGGCATCTACGACGTCCGGCTCACCCTGCCGCAGAATTACATGGTGGGCGCCACCGGGGTCGAAACCGCCCGCGCATCGAACCCCGACGGCAGCATGACGGTGAGTTTTCACGCCGAGGATGTGCACGACTTTGCCTGGACCGCCTCCCCGCACTTCCGAGTGGTGGAGGACTCTTTTACCGGCAGCCTCGGCCGGGTGCGAATTGTCCTGCTGATGTCGCCCGGTCACTTGGAGCAGACGGCGCGCTATCTCGAAGCCCTCAAGGGCACCATGCAGCTCTTTGACAAGTGGTTCGGCCCTTACCCCTACAGCCAGATTACGGTCGTGGACCCGCCGCACGGTGCCTTCGCGGCCGGCGGAATGGAATACCCAATGCTGATTACCGTGGGAACCGCGTGGTGGATGCCGCAAGGGCTGCGGTTTCCGGAGGGTGTGACGGAGCACGAATTCGGCCACCAGTACTGGTACGGGATGGTGGCGACGAATGAGTTCGAGGACGCCTGGCTCGACGAAGGTATCAACCAATACGTTGAGGCCAAGGCCATGAGTGCCCTCTATGGCGAAGACCGGTCGATTGCGAATCTCTGGGGCATGACGGCGGGGGATGGGGCGCTGAGCCGCTTTCGGTACCGCATGCTGCCGGATACCGACCCGATGGTGCGCTCGGCCTACGCCTTCATGACCAGGGGCGCCTACGGCACGGTCACGTACGCTAAGACGGCCACCGTGCTGCTGACTCTCGAGGGGCTGGTGGGCGAAGAGACGGTGCGCCGCGCCCTGCGAACCTACTTCATGCGTTACCGCTTCACGCACCCGACGGAAGAGGACTTCCTGCGCACGCTCGAAGAGGTCACCGGGCAGGACCTGGGCTGGTTTTTCGAGCAGGCGGTGCGCGGCACGGCGGTGCTGGATTACGAAGTGCGTCGCGCCCGCTCCGACCGCGTCGACTGGTTCCAGGAAAACCCGCCCGCGGAGGAAGAAGGCAAGACTCTCTATCGCACCAGCGTAATCGTGCACCGCAAAGGCGACTTCCCTTTTCCCGTCGAGATCGAAATCAAGTTCGAGAACGACGAAACGGTGCGCGAAAAATGGGATGGGCAGGACCGCTGGGTGCGCTATACCTACACCAAGCCCGCCAAAGTGCGCTCGGTCGAGATTGACCCCGGCCACACGGTCTGGCTCGATACCAACATTTTCAACAACAGCCTGGTGCGCGAGCCCAGTGGCGTCGCGCGGCGCAAGCTCGCAAACTATTGGCTTTTCTTGACGGAGTTTCTTGGCCAGGTTCTGGCCTGGTTAGCCTGAGGGAGAGGAACGGCAGATGAGCAGGGGCGAAAGCAGCGCGTGCTGGGCGGGGGCGCGGCTGCTCTGGCAGCGTCAGCGCGCCTTGTGGTGGCTTTACGGGTTCAATCTGCTGCTGGGACTGCTGGCCAGCCAGCCGGTGGGCTCGCGCACCGGGCGAGTGCTCGATTCCAGCCTGGCGGCCGAGCGCCTGGTCAAAGGCTTCGATCTCAACATTTTCTTCGAGCTGCTCGCCCAGCCCGAGATCTCCATCGGGGCTCAGGTTCCGGGTTCGGTTTTTTCGGCGCTGCTGTTCTTGGCCTTCACGCTCTTTTTGACCGGCGGTGTGCTGGAGAGTTTTCGCCAGCCGCAGCGGCTTACGAGCGGAGAGCTCTTTCGCGCCGGGGCGGCCTTTTTCTGGCGTTTCCTGCGCTTGTGGTTGTTCTTGCTGGTGGTGCTGGTGCCGGTGGGAATTCTCGCCACCATGGGCTGGCGGTGGAGCGGACGCTTGGCGAGCGACTCCCCGCAGCCTCTGCTGGGCTTTTACGTTTCGGTCGCCGTTGTTGTGGTGGCGCTGCTGGTGTTGATGGCGATTCGCCTCTGGTTCGACATGGCGCAGATTCGTGCCGTGGCCGAGGGCGAGCGCGCCATGCGCCGCACCGTCTGGCGGGCCTTGAAACTCACTCGGTCGAATTTCGTCTCGCTCTTCTGGCTTTACTTCCGCATCAGCGTCGTGGCTTGGGTGGGGGCGGGGCTGCTTTTCTGGTTCTGGATCCGACTTGTGCCGGCGCAGGCCGTTGGGGTGAGTTTTCTCATGGGGCAGCTGGTGGTGCTGCTGTGGACGGCGACACGGCTGTGGCAGCGCGCCGCTGAGACTGTGTGGTACGAGCGCCAGCAGGCGCCGTCCGCGCCCGCTCCGGTTTCGGCTGAGCCGCCGCCCGCCGAAGCCCTGTCAGGTGTGGGGGAGTAAGCTACTCGTAGGCGAGGGCGACGATGGCATCCTGCCGGGCGGCCAGCCAGGCCGGATAGGCCGCACCCAGTGCCCCGCCCACGACGGCCAAGGCGATAGCCTTGAAGAGCCAGCCAATGGTGATGAGAACGGTGAGGGTGGGGAAGGCCGCTTTCAGCCCCGCCGCTGCTGCGTAGCTGAAGCCGACACCGAGCGCCGCCCCGATCGCGCAGAGCAGCAGCGACTCGCGCAGAACCAGCAGCACAATATCGAACTTGGAAGCCCCCATAGACTTCAGGATGCCGATTTCGCGCGTGCGTTCGAGAATGGTGGTGTACATCGCCAGAAAAATCACCAGGAAACCCACGGCGAAGCCGAGCGCGATCATGGAGTTGACGAACTCATTCAGGCCCGGCAGGCGCGAGGAGGTCATGATGTCGAAAAACTCCCGCACCGGCCGGAGCTGGTGGCGCGGGAACAGCTTGCGGATTTCCTCTGACACCAATTCAATGTTCTTGGGCTCGTCCACGCGGATGAAAAACAGCGACGCCTTGTCACGAGCCGCTGAGAGGTCTTGCAGGCGTTCGAGGGGCACGAACAGCCGCGCCCCTTTGCCGTGCTCGACGATGCCCCGCACCGTGAAGTCGTTTTCGAACAGCCGCAGCGTGTCACCCACTTTCAGGTTCCTGGCGCTCGCGTACCAGTCATCCACCAGCACGTCACCGGGCCGTTCAAAAGGGCCGCCTGCGTGGTAGACGAAACCGCGGCTGACGGCGGTGAAGCGCGCCAGGTCAATTCCGTACACGGTGTCGAGCCCGCCGCTGGTATGGAACTGCAACAGCACCGGCGCCACCGCCGCCACATGGGGGATGGCGTCGAGCTTCTCCTGAATCTTGACGGGCATAGGCGCCCCGCTGAACTGAATGATGAAGCTCGAGGCTGGTGGTTGGAGCATCAGGTCGGCGCCCACGCCTTCGATGCGCTTGGCGGTTTCTTGCAGCACGCCGGTGGTCAGTCCCACGATGACCACCACTAGGCAAACTTCGGCGGCCACCGCCACTATGGTGATCAGGGTGCGCAGAGGCCGGTGCATCAGATTGCCGAGAATCATAGCCCGCAGAGCGTTCATGGCTTTTCTTCCTCGGCGGGCTTGGACAGGTCTACCAGCTCGGTTCCCGGCGGCTGCTCGAGGCGGAACTTCTCCGGGTCGAGCGGCTCGTTAAGGGTGATTTCCTTGATGATGAGCGTCAGCCGGTAATCCTCTTGCCGACGCGCGAGTTCGATGTTCCTCGGATAGGACGTTCCCTGGTGGCTGCGCCATTGGGCGTAGTGCACGTCGGTTACGAGGCGGCCGCCGGGGTCGAACCGCTGCAGGCGCACCAGCTCCAATTGGCTGCGTTCGAACCACCACCGCCGCTCGAGCCGCCAGCGCCCTGCCTCGGCGGGGAGGATCTCCGATATAGCGTAGAAGCGCTCGCCGTTGAATTCGTTCTCCTCGAAAAGGTGCAC
>JBOGNW010000215.1:0-9593 GCA_050747425.1 Candidatus Acidiferrales bacterium | reverse complement strand
TCTTGGGAGGCGATGTAGTCGTCGATGGCCTGCTGGATATCGGGCGGCAGGTTCCAGAAGCGCAATCCCATGCCTTCGCCACCTACGGCGTAGACGACGGTGGCCCGCACGTCGAGAATGGGGGAATCCGGCGTCAGCCGGAGGCGGAGGGCCACTTCGGTTCCGCGCGCGGGAAGATTCTCCGTCTCTACAAAGACCCCGCCGGCGCTGATGTCGCGGGTGTAGCCGACAATTTGCTGCCCGCCGACGACGGAGCGAATCTGGGTAGCCAGGGAGACCCGCCGGGTGGTGCGGCGCTCGGCGCCGGGGCGAAAGAGCAGGTCAATCAGGTGGCGGCGGTGCTCATCGGAAATCTCGGTGAAGTGTATCCGCAGGCCATCGCTCAACTGAGCCGAAACAAAGCCCTTGACGGGGATGAGCGGGGAGGAGGGGCGGGGCCGGAAGCGGAGCTCTACGGGACTATCGGTCGGCTCTGCGCGGCTGGTTTCCACCACCAGAGCGGCGGCCCCCATCAGGCGACCGGTCTCCTGGGTGGTGCGGCCGTTGCAGGTGAACTCGACCTGCAGGCCGCCCAGCTCGGGAGGGGCTTTCTCGGCCATGGATTCTCTCTCGGGAAAAAACTGCGCCGGGCATCATAGCAGAAAAACTACAAGGGCAAGCAAGCGCTGGTCAAAAGAGAAGCGGGCCAGGAATCCCGGGGGAGGGCGTTCCCAGGTCCCAACCCGCTCCTACCCACCTCCATTGCCTGTGGGTAAGGGACTCAGTTTCCTACTGCTGGATACGGTGTCTTCCTTCCTTTCTCTGCCAGCGCCATCCGATTGTTGCTGGCAGTCGTGAGTCTAGAAAGAGTCGCGTCGGCGGACAATAGAGAGGAAGTCGCACGGGGGTAGGAAAAGCGGGGGAGTACGAAAGTACTGGGGGAGTACCAGCGTCAGGCGGGCCTGCCTGCGGTCAGGCCGGTATCAGCTTGTGGTGTAAGGCATAGAGGGCCAGCTCCAGTCGGTCGGAAACGCCTAATTTATCGTAGATGTTCTGGAGGTGGTTCTTGACGGTCTGCTCGCTGATGGAGAGCTTCTCGGCAATCTCTTTGTTGCGGAAGCCCTGGCTGACCCAGGAGATAATTTCCAGCTCGCGCGGCGTTAGCCCGGCGCGCTCGGCCGGGGCGGAGGGAGCTCCGGGCTGGGCCATGGCCTTCATCACTTCGGCGGCCACGCGCTGGTCAATCCAGACCTCGCCGGCGTGCACGCGGCGGATGCCCTCGAGCAGCCGCTCGGCGGCGGCCTGTTTGAGCACAATGCCACGGGCCCCGCGACGGACTGTTTCCACGTAGTCGCGCTCGTCCTCGGAAGCGGTGAGCACGATGGTGCGAACACTGCTCTGCGGGCCCCCGAGAGCGCTCAACACTGCCAGCCCGTCGGTGTCGGGCATCTTCAGATCCAGGAGCAGCACATCGGGTTTGAGCTTGGCGACCAGCCCCAGACATTCCTGTCCGCTGCGCGCCTCGCCGATGACGTTGATGTCGGCTTCGGCCTCGAGCAGGCGGCAGAGCCCTTCGCGGAAAATGGTGTGGTCGTCGGCCACCAGCACGCGGATGGGCTCGCGGCCCTTGCCTTTGGCCATTGTGCGCCTAGTGTAGCGGAATCTCTACGCGCAGAGTAGCGCCGATGCCGGGCATTGTGCGCCTAGTGTAGCGGAATCTCAACGCGCAGAGTAGCGCCGATGCCAGGCGTGGAGTCGATGGAGAGTGTGCCGCCGAGAAATCTGGTGTGGTCGCCCACCGACACGGGCAGAAGGCCGCGCGCCTCGAGCTCGGCCTGTGAATAGCAGCCGGAGAAGGGGAACCCCTTGCCGTCGTCGTCCACGACCAGGCGGAGGGTGTCTTCGTTCTGGCGCAACTGCACGCGCACATTCTTGGCTCCGGCGTGCTTGCGGACGTTGTGCAGCGCCTCGCGCAGAATCAAGAACACTTCGCGGCACACACCTTCCGGCAGCCGGGCGTCCACCGGATCGGCTTCGACGTCAACGGCAATGGCGGTCTCCTGCTGGAACTGCGCGCAATGGGCCATAATCCACCGGTTCAACTCGGCGGCGGGGACGCGCACCGGTTTCAAGGTGAGCACAAAGCGCCGCAAGGATTCCTGTTCCTGCCGGACGACATTCTGCAAGCGCTCGAGCCCTTCGGCCGCCCGGGCCGGGTCGGCGGGCTGGCGGCGCTGAACGTTCAGTTGCATCTCGAGACTCGCCAGGCTCTGCGCCACGCCGTCGTGCAGGGCCCGACTGATGTGGTCGCGCTGCTCGTTCACCGCCTGAGTAATGAGGCTGCGCACGGTCAACAGGTTGGCCAGCAGCGGAGCCAAGCCGGCCATCAAGCGTTGCAGCTCATCCAGGTCTGAGGAGGCAAAACTTCCGCGGCGCGCGTCCAGCAGAAACAGCCGCGCGCACCACTCGCCGGCCACGGCTACGGGAACCGTCAACAATGACCCGGGCGCGATCTCGCTGGCAAAGCGCTCCGGCAGCAAGTAATTCTTCTCGGTCGCGGCCACGGGTGAGAACTCGTGCCGCAACTGCCAGTCCTCTGCCGCTCCCTGACCCAGCCGGTTGCCCAGCAAACTAAGGGGGGCTGCTTCCAGTAAAAAAGTATGGGCGTCGCGAGGCGGCCGGTCCGATTCTTCCAGGCGGTCACCCGGCTCCCCAAACCCGAAGCGCCAGAGAGCCACCAGGTCGGTTTCGGGATCGTGGTAGGCGAGAAGGGCGCGGGCCGCCCCGAGGCGCTCACACAGCGCTTGGAGCCAACGCTGCCACAACCGCGGCCAGCGGGTGTCGAGACTGAGCAGACGGGCAAAGCGCTCCACTTCCGCTCCCTCCTCCAGACTGTGGCGCTGCCAGCCAGCCAGCGCTCCCACCAGGGTGCCGGCCGCTATCAGTCCGCCCAGGACAGCCCAGTTTTCTCGCAGCACTGGGGCGAATCCCGCCGCTCCGGCGCTAGCCACGGCGTCTCGCCAAGCCAAGACGAAATAGGCAGCACTCACCAGCACGCTCAAGCCGGTAGCCAGCCACCATCCCCGCCACAGACCCGCCATGAGAGTGAAGTACAAGAAGAAGAGAAGGAAGGCGGCCGGCTGTTGCGGCGCCACCAGCAAGATGACGCCCAAAACGGCGGCGTCGCCCGCGACGGTGGCAGCGCGCCAGCCGCGCGTCGCCAGTTGCCGATGAAAAACTAAAGCCAAAATGGCGAAGAGGAAATAGAGCGCAAAAACAAAAGCCAGCAGGGGCCCGAGCGGAGTGCCGCGGGGTGGCACCAGCAAGAGCGCCACCCCCAGGCTGGCGGCCAGCACCAGGCGCGCCAGTCCTTTCAGGCGTTCAACGGCCTGCGCGAAGGAGTCCATCAGTGGCGGTCATTGTCCCGGGCGATGACGACGGGTGGCCCATGGCAGAAACGCGTGTCCAGGGAGGAACCAGAGTCCACTCGCGGCCATTCTAAGGAAGTGCGCTGAGGCTGTCAATTTGGCGTTCCTTGTGTGCGGGTACAAGCTTTGGTACACTCGGCGCCAGAGCAGCGGCGAGACGTGACTAAAGAGTTTCCGCCCAGTTGGACCATCCGCCTGAACGAAATCGTCAAAACCGTCCGGCGCCAGCAGCGGTGGATTGACGTCAACGTCATGGTGGACCATCCCAGCCAACCCGAGAAACCTCCCCTGTTGAGGCTGGAGAAAGCCGGCATCACCGACGTCGTGCCCCTGACCCCGCTGGCCGTTCGCCAGACGATGGTGTCCGGCTACCAGCGGCCGCTGGTGCTGGAAATCAAGCAGGCGTTTATGCGCTTCGCCAAGACCGTGGAGCGCCAGAACAAGCTGGCGCGCTTCCGCGTAGCTCCCGCCAAAACCCGCTGAGGCGCTCGACGGGCTCGATTGACAACCTGCCGAGGGTCAGAAATAATCAATCCAGGGTGAGCGCCCTCGCTGGTGAGCGTAGCTCAGCTGGTAGAGCGTCGGACTGTGGCTCCGAAAGTCGTGGGTTCGAATCCCATCGCTCACCCCATGATTTTTCCGAAGGAAAAATCACCCTGAGCAAGGGAGCGGCAGCGAGCGCGTCGAAGGGTTGGTTCTGCTACCTGCTCAAATGTGCTGATGGCACGTACTACGCCGGTGTCGCACCTAACCTGGAGGAACGACTCAGGAAACACAACACCGGACGGGGTGCGAAATACACCAGAGGCCGCCGGCCGGTACGGCTGGTGTGGTCGCGGCCCTGCCACAGCTATGCCGCGGCCCGAGCCCTCGAGGCCCAGCTCAAAGGCTGGAGCCGCAAGAAGAAAAGGCAATTGATTGCGGGTTCCCTTCGACTCGTCCCGCTGCGCGAAACTCGCTCCCCTCGACTACGCTCGGGGTCTTCGACAGGGTGAAGGCTGCGCCATGACCGCGCAACATCCGATTGCAACGGCCCGGCCGCGAGGGTAGAGTTAGCGCACCGAGTCGGCTGCATGCCACAAACGCGTTCGGCCATTGACGCCATCTCGCCGGCGTTTATCCGCACCAAGCGGCTGCTCTTCGAGCCCTTCCGCCTGAGCGTGTGGGCGCGTTACGGAGTCATCGCCCTGACGACGGGCGAGTTTGCTGGCAGTTCTGGCGCTGCCAACGCCAGCTTCAACCCGGACGGGCGCGGGCCGGGCGACAAGCTTCTCTCTGTTACCAACATCCCCTGGGAACGGGCGCAGGAATATCTTCCCTGGATTGTCGGCGGGGTGCTGGTTCTGGCGGCGCTGGGGCTCCTGGCTCTCTACATCGCCAGCATCTTCCGCTTCGTTCTCTTCGATGCCGTAGTGGAGGACCGCTATCACCTGCGCGCCGGCTGGGAGCGCTGGCAGGAGCGCGGGGCCAACTATTTC
Source organism: Candidatus Acidiferrales bacterium (assembly GCA_050747425.1). GTDB lineage: Bacteria > Acidobacteriota > Terriglobia > Acidiferrales > 2-02-FULL-67-57 > CAYTXK01. The sequence continues at coordinate 4,708 of JBOGNW010000215.1, read as the reverse complement.
CTCTGGCAGGTTGGTTTCATAAGCACGGTGATCGTGGCGCTGGCTTTGTTGGTCGGCGGGCCTCTCTTCCTCGCCTGGCGCGCCGGACTGTTTCAGCAGCCCGACCAACACGTCGCCGTGCTGGTGCTGGGCGCTATCGGCTTGTTTTTCCTCGCTCTCGGACTGATTCTAGCGACGGCGTTGATTGCCGTTCTGGCCAAGGATTTCGTCGTCCCCCTGATGGCGCTGGAAAACCTCAGTGTGCTGGCGGCCTGGCGGCGCTTGCTCTCCTGGCTGGCCGTGGAAAAAGCCGCCTACGCCGGCTATATCCTGATGAAAATCGTGCTGGCGATGGGCTCGGCTATCCTCTTCGGAATCATTAACGTCATCATCGTCCTGGGAGCGCTGGTGGTGCTGGGAGTGGCCGGTGTGGCCCTGATCTTCGGCGGAAAAGCCGCCGGGCTTGTGTGGGATTTCTACACCGTCGCTGCCGTCGTCCTCCTCGGGAGTGTGGCTTTGACCGCGCTGCTCTACATCATTTCCTTCGTGTCCTCGCCGGCCCTGGTTTTCTTTCAGGCCTATGCCCTGCAGTTCTTCGCGGGACGGTATCCGCTGCTCGCCGGCCGACTCGAAGCTTCCTTGCCTCCGCCCGCCTCTCCGCCGCCGGCCGTGACTCCCGCCACTACTTGACCCTCTTCCGACTGCCGGAGTAGGCTTCCGAAGAGTAGTTACAGGCATGGGAAGGAGAACGTCGCCATGGTCTGGCTGGTAAGCCTAAAGAGAACTCAGATTTTCATCCTGGTCCTCGCCGGAGCTCTCGGGGTCTCCGCCGACACGGTTCGCCTCAAGAACGGCCGCGTGTACAAAGGCGCCGTGTCCCGCTTCAGTCACGGGGAGTTCGTGGTGCTGCTGGCGCCCGCCGACACGCGCAGCGGCCAGCAGGAACGACTCATCTTCTTGGTCGAAGATGTAGAGAGCATCGAGTTCGATTCCGCCGCGCCTGCGGCCGCTAATCCGTCAGAAAAACTTGTGGTGCTGGATGGCTCCAAAGAGGTCGTCGCTACGGGCCTCCAGGTGCGCCGCGGCGACAAAGTTCGCATCAGCGCCAGGGGTGAAATGCAATTCTCCGACGGCCGGGTCAGCACCCCCAAGGGGCTCGACACTCGCGAGTCCTGGCCCTTCCCCGGAGAACGCTTCGGGGTGCTGATTGCCATGGTGGGCGACCCGCAGAGCACCATCTACCACGTGGTCGGCGACAGCGGCGAGTTTGAAGCCCGGCGCGACGGCGAGCTTTTCCTCCAGGTGAACGCCCGCTCGCTCCAGGGCGTCCGCGGCGCTTACACAGCCCGCATCCAGGCGCCTACGGCCACCTCCGCTGCCGCCACGACGCCAGAGACGCAACCTGCGGCGGCGGAAACGGAGCGTCCGCGGAACCAGCAAGTTGCGGTGCCCGCCGACGAGCAGTGGACAGACACCGGCATCGATCTACGGGTTGGTGACACGCTGCGCCTCACCGCTGAAGGCACGATTTACTACACCTCTTCCAAAACCTGCGGGCCGAACGGCAGCGAGCGCGATTGGAAGGACCTGGTGCGCGCCCTGCCCGTGAACGACGTCGGCCGCGGCGCCCTCATCGGGCTTATCGGCCAGAAAGGCGTGGCCAAGCCGTTCTTAATCGGCGAGAAGGCTGAATTCACCGTCGAAGCCGCCGGGCGGCTTTTTCTCAGCATCAACGACGACAACTACGACAACAACCGCGGCAGCTTCCGCGTGCAGGTGGAAGTTGTCCCCAAGCGGTAGCCGCCTTGACCCTTCTCGGCTAGCCCACGTACACTGGAAAACGAAGCGGTCAGCAGCCAACGCGCCTGTAGCTCAGTGGATAGAGCGCTGGTCTCCGGAACCAGAGGTCGGAGGTTCAAATCCTCTCAGGCGCGCCACTTCTTTCGCCTATCGGGGTTGCATTTTACTTTTCCTTCAGACTTGCATTAGGATTCGCGCCCACAAGGGTCATCCAGATGAGCACATCTGAGGAGTATCGGCGGCTGGGGATGGGGCGGCCGATTGCCCGCCGGGATTTCTTGAATGGGGTCGCCATCGGCATTACGGGCGCCTACGCCGCCTTACAAGGAATCCCTTTGGAAGCGGCGCCGGAGACGACTGCAAGCCAGGGAGCGGCGAGCGGAAATGCGGCCGATTATCCGCCGTCGCGCACCGGTTTGCGGGGCGACTATCCGGCCGCAGTCGCGGGATTCGAGACGATTCAGCAAGGAAAGTATGCGGAGTTTCCCCTAGCCGACAGCGACCTCCACGAAGACTACGATCTGGTGATTGTGGGCGGCGGCCTGTCTGGGTTGGCGGCCGCGTATTTCTACCGAACGGTTCTCGGGCCGGAGCCGCGCATCCTGATTCTCGATAACCACGACGATTTTGGCGGGCACGCCAAGCGCAACGAATTTCACCACCAAGGGCGAACTTTCATCGGTTTCGGCGGCACGCGCGACATCGGGACGCCCTACCCCTACAGCTTCGCCGCCAAGGCGCTCCTCAAAGACCTGGGCATCGAAGTAGAGAAGTACTCGCAGCTCGAAAACCGCGGCCTCGAAACCCGCTACCACCTCGGGCCGGGGATGTTCTTCGACAAAGAGCATTTTGGAAAAGACCTCATGGTCGCCGGGTACGGAAAGCGGCCCTGGGCTGAGTTCTTCGCCGAGGCCCCGCTCTCCGAGGCCGCTCGCCAAGACCTCCTCCGCCTGCACGCGAAGAATCCCGACTACCTGGCCGGGCTCAGCCTCGAAGAGAAAAAGGCCCGGCTGGCCCGGATGAGTTATCAGGACTATCTCCTCAACACGGCCAAGATGAACCCCGACGCCCTTCCCTTCTTCCAGGGACGAGGCTGGCGGAACAACAAGCGCGTGGACACGCTGCCGGCGCTCGAAGCGGCGCAGCATGGCGGCGCCGGCTTCGATGGTCTCGGGCTGGGCCTTGAGGAAAGCTTCAACGAAGATTCTTTCTTCTTTCACTTTCCCGATGGCAACGCCTCCATCGCGCGGCTGCTGGTCGGCAAACTGATTCCGGCGGCCTTACCTAGTCAGCAGTCCATGGAGAGTGTGGTGCGGGCGCCGCTCGACTATCAGCGGCTGGATGAGCCGAGCACTAAGACGCGCATTCGACTAAACAGCACCGTGGTGCGCGTGCAGCACGACGGCTCGCCGGAAAACGGGCGCTGGGTGCGGGTCGCCTACCGACAAGGGGACAAGCTGCACGGCGTGCGCGGCCGCTACTGCATCCTGGCCTGTTTTAACCGCCTCATTCCCGCGTTGCTTCCTGAGCTTCTCGATCGCCAGAAGGAAGCGCTGGAGTATCCCGTCAAGGTGCCGATGCTCTACACCAACGTGCTGGTGCGGCGGTGGGCACCGTTTCAGAAGCTAGGAGTGGCGTGGGTGAGCGCGCCCGGGATGTATCACACCATCGTGGCGCTCGACCCGGGGACGAATATGGGCGGCTACCAGGGGCTGACCACGCCCGAGGAGCCCATCATCGTTCACATGGTGCGGAATCCGAATGAGCCAGGGTTGCCCAGAAAAGAACAGCAACGCCTCGGCCAGCAAGAACTGCTGAAGATGAGCTTCGAGGAGTTCGAGCTCGAGGTTCGCCGCCAGCTCGCGCGCATGCTCGCGCCGGCCGGCTTCGACGCCGCAGAAGACATTGTGGCCATCACCGTGAACCGCTGGCCGTACGGCTATGCCTATACCTATGACACGCTCGCCGACCCTGACGTTCCGCAGGAAGAACGGCCTCATGTAGTCGGCCGCCGGCGCTTCGGCCGCGTGACCATTGCCAATTCCGACGCCGGCGGCGCGGCGTTTACCAATCAAGCCTTCGACGAAGCCTACCGTGCCGTTCAGGAATTGCTGGTGCTTCAAGGGCTCACCTAGGGCGGAAGCACACGCCCCTCGAGATCCTAGTCCCGACGCGCCCCTACGAGATCAAGACAATGCGCTTGGAGTTGCTACCGGTATTGAAGCTCCGACCAGGGATGAATGACCCCTGAGACCTCAGCGCACAAGCCCGTCGAGCGGGCTGGAAGCGGAAGCGTAGAGTTTCTTAGGGATGCGACCGGCCAGATAGGCTTTGCGGCCGGCTTCGACGGCCTGCTTCATCGCCTCGGCCATCAACACCGAATCTTTCGCTTCGGCAATCGCCGTATTCATCAGCACACCGTCGGCCCCCAGCTCCAGGGCAATGGCGGCATCGGAGGCGGTGCCGACGCCGGCATCCACAATCAGCGGCACTTCGGTGATCTTCTCCCGCAGGATGCGGAGGTTCGCCTGGTTCTGAATCCCCATCCCCGAGCCGATGGGCGCGCCGAGCGGCATCACGGCAGCGGCCCCAGCCTCAGTCAGCCGGCGTGCCGTCACCAGGTCGTCGTTCGTATAGGGCAGCACCACAAAGTCCTCTTTGGCCAGAACTCGCGTCGCCTCCAGCAGAGCCACCACATCGGGAAACAATGTGTCCGGGTCGCCAATCACTTCGAGCTTCACCCAGTTTGAGAGGCCCACCTCGCGCGCCAGCCGCGCGGTGCGAATGGCTTCTTCGGCCGTGTAGCAGCCCGCGGTGTTGGGAAGAATGAAAAACTTCTTGCGGTCGAAGTAGTCAAGCAGCGACTCCTTCGTCTTGTCGGTCAGATTGACCCGCCGCACAGCGACCGTCACCATCTCCGCGCCGGAGG
>JBOGNW010000214.1:0-2886 GCA_050747425.1 Candidatus Acidiferrales bacterium | reverse complement strand
AGGCGAGTCCCTGGGGCGGGAAGCGAGCGAGAGCCCGGGGACGCCGCCCGAGCCCGCCCCGGCCCGCACGCGCTCGTGACTCGCTTGACGCGACCGTCTTTCGCTGTCCTGGTGTTGGCCGCGTGCGGTTTGTTTCAGGTGCGGGCGCAGCCGCCACCGCCGGAGTCTTACCACGTCCGTGTCGATGTTCAGCTAGTGCTGGTTTCGGCCAGCGTCAGCACACGCGACGGCCATCCCGTGACCGACTTGGGGCAGGACTCGTTCGAGGTGTACGAGAACGGCCAGCCACGCCCAATTCAGATGTTCGAGCGGCAGACGGCCTTGCCCTTGCAACTGGTGCTGCTCATCGACGCCAGCCTGAGCGCCGCCAAGGAACTTCCGGTGCAGAAGGAGGCCCTGGGACGTTTCATCCAGCGAGTGCTTCGTCCGCTGGACGCCGCGGCGCTTCTCCAGCTCTCCAGCAAGGACCGCGTCCTGGCTGAATTTTCTTCCGACGGGGCGAGCTTGCAAACCAAACTGCGAACCATCCGCCCGCACGCGGGCACGGCACTCTATGACGCGCTGGTCGAAGCCAGCGGGAAGCTGAAAGACCGGCAGGGTCGGCGAGTGATTGTGGTGATCAGTGACGGCAATGATACGGTTAGTAAGAAAGACTTCCACACCGCTTTGCGCGCTATCCAGGAAGCCGAAGCCACCCTCTTCGCTCTGGTGGTTCGCCCCATCCAGGGCGAGAGCGGGCGGAGCGTGCGCGGCGAACATGCCCTCATGACGTTTGCCGATTTGACCGGCGGGCGCGCCTTTTTTCCCGCGGCCACGCTGGAGCTCGACCGTTTCTTCGACGAGTTGAGCGCGCTGCTGCGCACGCAGTATCTCATCGGCTATCAGCCAGCGCCGCCCAGCTACCAGCCGGAGTTTCGCACCATCGAGGTGCGCGTCAAGGGAACGGACTACGCGGTGCGGCACCGCAAGGGGTATTACAGCGAGCCCCGCGAATGAACCGCTATCGAGAAGCAGCGGTAGAGACAGCGCAACAGGCGGGTGCTTTACTGCTGGATGAATTTCGCGCGCCCGCTCACGGGCGGCCGACACTGGTGGAATACAAATCGGGGGCCGACCTGGTGACCGCCGCCGACCGATTGTCGGAGCAATTCATTGTTGAGCGTTTGGGCACGCTGTTTCCCTCGCACGCCATCGTGGCCGAAGAAGGCGGCGGGCAAGGCGCGCGCTCCGCTTATTGCTGGTACGTCGACCCGCTCGACGGCACCACCAACTTTGCCCACGGCTACCCTTTTTTTTCCGTGTCGCTGGCGCTCGTCGCCGGCGATGAGCTGCTGGTGGCGGTGGTGCACGACCCGGTGCGCGGGGAAACTTTCGAGGCTGCCCGCGGCGAAGGCGCCTGGCTCAACCAGAAACGCATTCAGGTAAGCAAGACCGAGCGCCTGGCTGAGAGCCTGCTTGCTACAGGGTTTCCCTCCAGCAAGCGTCACGAGAATCCCAACATTCTCTACTACCACCGCTTCACGCTGATCTCGCACGGCGTGCGCCGCGACGGCTCGGCGGCGCTCGACCTCTGTTATGTGGCTTGCGGGCGCTTCGACGGCTTCTGGGAGTTGAACCTTCAACCCTGGGATGTGGCCGCCGGCACGCTCCTGGTGCGCGAAGCCGGCGGCGTTGTGACCGACTTCAATGCCATCCCCTATCGGCTGGGAGGACAGGAGATCGCCGCCTCCAACGGCCGCATCTATCCCGAGTTGCGCCAGGTTTTCACTGAGCTCGCCGAACGGCCGGCGCGCTTACCCTGACGCCTCTTGCTTTACAACTTCGACGCGGGAATGCTAGAGTGGCGCAGCCGCATTTGCGATTTCTGATTCGCTGCGTCTTCGATGCCGTTACGCACACAACGGGGCCGCCGTCGCCACCAAATCCACGTTACCCATCAGTCCATCTATCTGCCGCGGCTTTCCCCGGACTTTGCCGGCCTGCGGCTGGTGCAGTTGAGCGACATCCACCACGGCCTCTACACCTCCTTTGCCGAAGTGGAACGCGCCGTGGAGCTGGCCAATAGCCTTGCGCCGGACTTGGTGGCGCTCACCGGGGACTTCGTCAGCAATTCGCCCCATTATGTGGCGCCGGTGGCGCAGGCGCTGGGCCGCTTGCGCGCTTCCCTGGGTGTCTTTGCCGTGTTGGGCAACCACGATCACCGCGTGGGCGCTGACGTGATGGCCGCCGCGCTGGAAGAGAACGGAATTCGGGTGCTGCGCAACCAGCACGTCGCCCTGCGCCGCAACGGCTCCGGCCTGAGCCTCGCCGGGGTGGACGACCTCGGCTACAACGAAGACGATCTGCGGCTGGCGCTGCTGGGGGCGAACCCTGACTGGCCGGCCATCTTGCTCTGCCACAACCCGGCCGTGTTGCCGCTGGCGGTAGCGCGCGGCGTGGACTTGGTTCTCGCCGGGCACACGCACGGCGGGCAGGTGGATATGCCCCGTCTGCGACGGTTTGCCCTCGCACGTGGCCTGCGGCTTCCCCGGCAGTTTCGGTACGGCTGGGATCGGGCCGGCGAGACGCAGATTTATATCAGCCGTGGCATCGGCACCGTGGTGGTCCCCGTGCGTTGGCGATGCCCGGCGGAAATTCCTGTCCTTCATCTGCAAGCGAACCCGGGACCTGACGCGGTGCACGGGAACGGCCATGCTTCCTGAGCTGGCGGCCCGGTTCTGATGCGCGCCGCCGAGCTCATCCAAAAGAAGCGCGACGCCGGCCAGCACACTCGCGAAGAGATTTTTTTTCTCGTCAACGAATACACCCGCGGCGCGCTGCCCGACTACCAGATGTCGGCCTGGTTGATGGCGGTTTTTTTCCGCGGCTTGACGCCCGCCGAGACCG
>JBOGNW010000213.1:0-7343 GCA_050747425.1 Candidatus Acidiferrales bacterium | reverse complement strand
GCACGGTGGCGCCGGGGGAGGCGACCGGCGAGCTGAAGCAGCACTACGACGCGGCGCTGAAGCGCGCCGGCCGCGTCTACAACATCGTGCGCCTGTCGAGTCTCAACCCGCGGGCGCTCGACGCTTCCATCCGGCTCTATATGACCTTGATGCTGGAGCCGGGGCCACTGCCGCGCCCGGTGCGCGAGATGCTGGCCACGGTGACGGCGCAGGAGCTCAACTGCTTCTATTGAACGGAAGCCCACGGGGAGGATCTCCGTGTCACCTCGAAGGACGAGAAGCTGGCGGCGCAGGTGAAGCGCGACTACCGCCAGGCGGCGCTCGACCCCAAGACCCGCGCCTTGATGGATTTTGCCGTGCAGGTGACACGCGAGCCGCTGAGTGCGACCGCCGAGACCATTGACGGCTTGCGCGCCGCCGGCTGGGCGGATGAAGAAATCCTCACCGCCACCCACATCATCGGCTTCTTCAATTATTACGCGCGCCTGGCCGACGCCCTGGGGGTCGAGCCCGAAGATTTCATGAAGAGGAAGGCGTAGGCTGCTCTGTCATTGTCCCCGGGCGGCGGCTTCGGCTCCGGCCAGCCGATTGTCCAGGTCCGCCAGCGGGGCCGTCCCCTCTCATCAGAGCTTTCCCGGCGGGCCGGCCCAGGTAAACAGCTCGACGGGGCGGGGGATGCCGCGCACTTCGGTGGGCGGCAGGCGCTTCAAGGGGAACGATTCTTTCAACTGCGCCGCCGTCTCTTGGCTCAAGAGGATTTCCGTGCCCAGTTGCTTGTTCAAGGCTTCGAGGCGCGAGGCCAGGTTCACGGTTTCGCCAATCACTGTGTATTCGAGCTTGTGCTCGGGGACGCCGATGGTTCCGACAATCACCTCGCCGGTGTGCAGAGCGGCCCCCATGCGTAGCCGCGGCAGGCTGCGCGCCTCCAGTCTCTGATTCAGCTCCTCCAACCGCCGCCGGATTTCCACGGCGGCGCGCAGGGCCGCATCGGCGGCGTCGGGCAGCTCGACCGGAGCTCCGAAAACAGCGAGCACCCCGTCCCCGAGGAATTTGTTCACGTGGCCGCGCGCCGCGGCGATGGCGGCCACGGCCTCGGTGAGGAATTGATTCAGCAGCTCGACCACAGTTTCGGCCTCGTAGCGGCTGCTGAGGGCGGTGAAATCGCGCAGATCAACGAAGAGGATGGTGACCACGCGGCGCTCGGTGGCCGCGAGGCGATTGGGCTCGAGGAGCTGCGCGGCCAGCTCGCGCGTCATATAGGCGCCGAAGAGGTCGCGAATCTGCTGCCGCTCGCGCAAGCCGGCGGCCATTTCGTTGACGGCCACGGCGATGCGCCCGAACTCGCTGGTGGACTGCACGGGGGCGGCGGCCGAGAGCTCGCCGGCGGCGATGCGGTCGAGCACGCCGGTGATGGCGCGGGTCTGCTCGCGCACTTCGCGCGACACCAGCGCCAGCAAGAGAATCCACAGCAGCGTCAACGCGGCGCCCACGACTGTGAGTTGGTAGATGAGGCCCATAGGCAGCGGCAACCCGGCCGCCTGCCAGCGCTGGTAGAAGATAAAAACTACAATCACTATCGGCGCCATGGCCAGCAAGGCCGAGAAGAGGAACAGCCGCGTGGCCAGCGGGAGTCGCACCAGCCGGTGCGGGGCGAGCCGAACCTCCCGGCGTTCGAGCAGGCGCGCCAGCGGAACCTGAATCAGCCGCTCGGTGGCATGGTACTCGTAGACGGCGTGCCCGACGGGGACCACGGACAGGTTCAGCAGCCAGTAGATCCAAAAGTCCCGTTCCGGGATGCCGAGTGCTTGAGTGCGGTTGGCCCACACCACCAGCAGATTGAAGACGGCGGTGGCCACGATGGCGTGCGGGCCGAAGATGCGCGGCAGCACCCAGGAGGGCAAAGCCAGCAAGCGCTCGAGGCCGCGCTCGAGCTCCGCCGGCGAGGGACTTTCTTGGAGCACGGGCCGCAAGGGGCGCAGGATGATTCTAAGCAACGAGAGGTCAACGATGAGGAAAGCCGCGATGCCGGGCAGGGCGAGCCAGGCGAGCAGGCGGAGTTGCGCGGGGTTGTAGTCGAAGGCCAGGGAGTAAAAAGCAAAAGCGGGCACGACCGACACCAGCACGCCGAGCACAAAATTCCACACGGCGCGGCGCCAGAACTCGCGATAGCTCAACGCACCCTCGTGTCAGGCGGCCTTCAGCTCCGAGGTGCAATGGGCGCACCGCAGGGCTTTGAGCGGAATGGGAGAGAGGCAGTAAGGGCAATCACGGGTGGCGGGCGCAGCGGGCGGGGCTTCCGCCCGGCGCCGGAGCCGGTTGATTTGCCGCACGAGGAGGAAAACGGCGAAGGCGACAATCAAAAAATGGATTACAACGTTAACAAACACGCCGTAATTGAGGGTGGGGGCGCCGGCGGCGCGGGCTTCGGCGAGGGTGGCGTAGGGGTGGCCAGAGAGGCTGAAGAAAAGGTTGGAGAAATCCACCCGGCCCAGCAGCAGGCCGAGGGGCGGCATCAGGATGTCGTTCACCAGCGAGCTGACGATGTTGCCGAAGGCGGCGCCGAGGATAATTCCCACCGCCATGTCCAGCATGTTTCCCCGCAGAGCAAATTCTTTGAACTCTTTGAGCATGGTGTCCTCCTTCCTAGCGCGACGCGTGAGGCGTTTTAGGCAGAATGGCTTGTTTCATGGCACGCCTCCGGGGGAATGCGCTGGGATTGTGGGGTGCGCGGCTAGAAAAAAGCAAGGATGGCGGGCACAACGCCTTCCACCGACCGCAGCGCGGGAGCGGCTGTGCTACCATTTCCGCAGGGGTAGGAATGAACGAGCTGGCAGGCCAGGTTGAACAGGCGATTCGGCGCGGGGAGTTGCTGGCCCCGGGGATGCGGGTGGCAGTGGCCTGTTCGGGCGGCGGCGACTCGGTGGCCTTGCTGTGCTTGCTGGACGCGCTCAAAGACTCTCTTGGCCTGCGGCTGCTCGTCGTCCATCTGAACCACCAGTTGCGCGGAGGCGAGGCGGAGGCCGACGAGGAGTTTGTCGGCCGGCTGGCGGCGCAGCTAGGGCTTGAATTTGTTGCGCGTCGGGAAGAGGTGGCGGCCCGGGCGCGACGTGAGCGTCTCAACCTGGAAGAAGCGGGCCGCCAGGCGCGGCTGGAGTTTTTCGCTTCGTTACTCAATGAGGGCACGGCCGACGTTGTGGCCCTGGCCCACACGCTCGATGACCAGGCGGAGACGGTGCTGGCGCGGCTGCTGCGCGGCGCCGGCACGCGCGGCCTGGCGGGCATCTATCCCGTGGTGGAACGGCCGGGGGGGTCCCGGCGCGGATCACTGGTTCGACCTTTGCTCGGCTTTCCCCGCGGCGATCTGCGCGCCTACTTGAGCGAGCGCGAACAGGGCTGGCGCGAAGACGCCTCCAACCTCGACCGCAGCCGCCTGCGCAGCCGCCTCCGCTTCGAACTCCTCCCGCAACTCACGCGCCTGGCAGGGCCCTCGGCCCTGGAGCATCTGGGGCGGCTGGCCGAGCAGGCGCGGGAAGAAGAAAGTTTCTGGTCGGCGGTCACGGAGGAACATTTCCGTCAACAGGTGAGCCAGCGCGGCGAAGAGTTCGAGTTGGCCGTGGCGGCGCTGAAAAAACCGCTCGCCGCGCTGTCAAGTCTTCCTGTGCGGCAGGCGCGCGAAGCTCAGCGGGCTTTGGCGCGGCGCCTGGTGCGGCGCACCCTGGCGGCGGTGCGCGGCGACCTGCGCCGCCTTACCCGGACGCATGTGGAGAGTGTCCTGCGTCTGGCCGAGGCCGGCCAAAGCGGCCAGCGGGTGGAGCTTCCGGGTGTCGGGGTCGAGCGGCGCTTTGAGAGCCTGCTTTTCCGCGCCGGCGCGACGGGGCAAAGCGAAGAAGCCGTGGCTCCGCCGAGCTACCGGTTGCAAGTGGATCAGCCGGGCTGGGTGCGCCTGCCCGACGGAGGGGCTCTCCACTTCAAATTAGTTGCCGTGGAGCAGTTGGAAAGCGGCTATAATCACTCGAAGGGAGCGGCCGATGCCGCGCGCGCGCCCTTCCCGCTGCTGGTGCGTTCTTGGCTGCCGGGTGACCGTTTCCAGCCGGTGGGGGCTGCCCGCCGGAAAAAGCTGAAGACGCTTTTCCAGCAGGAACGCGTGGCGCGGGCGGAGCGGCTTCGCTGGCCAGTGGTGTTGAGCGGCGGGGAGATTGTGTGGGTGCCGCGCTTCGGGGTGGCTGCCGGTCATGGGCTGCTGCCCGAGAGTCGGATGGCGCTGGTGATTGAAGAGAGGGCCGGAGAGTGAAAGGGCTGACTGTACTCTACCCGCCGGAGGCGATCGCCAAGCGGGTGCGCGAAGTCGGCCGCCAGGTCAGCAAGGACTTCGCCGGGCGCACGCTCGACGTCGTGGGGGTGCTCGACAACGCCTACGTGTTTTTCGCCGACCTGGTCCGTGCCCTGGAGGTTCCGGTGCGGGCCCACTTCATTCGCGCCGAAATACAGGACATCGTCGACCCCAACACCGGCAAAGAGCGCAAGGAAATCTTCTATACCCCGGAAATCGCCGCCGCCGGGGCTAATGTTCTGGTGGTGGAAGGGGTGCTGCAATCGGGCATCACCACCGATTTCTTGCTGCGGCGCATCGGGCTGCACAACCCGCGGGTAGTGAAGACGGTGGTGTGCGTGGACAAGCCCGTGGAGCGCAAGGTTTTCTTGGAACCAGACTACTCTCTGTTTCGTCTTGCATCTAATGAAGTGGTGGTGGGCTACGGCCTGGCGTGGAACGGGCTGCACAGCAATCTGCCCTTCCTCGGCTGTGTGGCGCGTGCGGCGGAAGGCCGGCGGCCGGCCGCCAAGAAGGCGAAGGAGAAGGTTCGCAGGAAGTAAGGGCAGGGACAAGGGAGACCTCGGGTGAACGCCACGCTGCGCAACATGCTGTTTTGGGCGGTGCTGATCCTGGCCGTCCTCTTCCTGGTGAAGATGCTCGGCACCGGGGTGAGCACAGCCGAGCAGGAGCCCACCTTCAGCGAATTCATGAACAAGGTGGAGGCAGGCCAGGTGTGGAAGGTAGAAGTGCGGGGCAGCCAGGTGAAGGGCGTTTACAAAGACAACACCCGCTTCCGCACTTACATTCCGCCCGACTATCCGGAGATTTTCAAAACACTGCGCGCCCAGGGGGTAGAGATAAAAGTGGAGGACGCCAGCGGCCCTTCGCTCCTCGCCTGGGGGGTCAACCTGCTGCCAATTCTGTTGCTGGTGGGTTTCTGGATTTTCATCATGCGGCAGATGCAGATTGGCGGCAACAAAGCTCTCAGCTTCGGCAAGAGCCGCGCGCGTCTGGCCAGCTCCGGCCAGAAGAAGGTGACTTTCAAGGACGTGGCCGGGGTGGACGAAGCCAAGCAGGAGCTGCAGGAAATCATCGAATTCCTGAAAGACCCGCAGAAGTTCCAGCGGCTGGGCGGGCGCATCCCCAAGGGCGTGCTGCTGGTGGGGCCGCCGGGGACGGGCAAGACACTGCTGGCGCGGGCGGTGGCCGGCGAGGCCAACGTGCCTTTCTTTTCCATCTCCGGCTCGGACTTCGTCGAGATGTTCGTGGGCGTGGGCGCCAGCCGGGTGCGCGACCTCTTCGAGCAGGGCAAGAAGAACGCCCCTTGCATCATTTTCATTGATGAGCTCGATGCCGTGGGTCGCCACCGGGGCGCCGGCCTGGGCGGCGGCCACGACGAGCGCGAGCAGACTCTCAACGCCATGCTGGTGGAGATGGACGGCTTCGACTCCAACGAAGGCGTCATCCTGATGGCGGCCACCAACCGCCCTGACGTGCTCGACCCGGCCTTGCTGCGCCCGGGCCGCTTTGACCGCCGCATCGTGGTGCCGCGGCCGGACGTGAAGGGGCGCGAAGAAATCCTCATCGTGCACGTGCGCAAGATTCCGCTGTCGTCCGATGTCGAACTCTCCGTGCTGGCTCGCGGCTCGCCGGGCTTCTCGGGGGCCGACCTGGCCAACATGGTCAACGAAGCGGCGCTGCTGGCGGCGCGCTACGACGCCAAGCAAGTGACCATGGCGGATTTCGAGATGTCTAAGGACAAGGTGCTGATGGGGGCGGAGCGCCGCTCCATGATCATCTCCGAGGGGGAGAAGCGCAACACCGCTTACCACGAGGCCGGCCACGCCCTCATCGCCGCCAAAATGCCGCACACCGACCCGTTGCACAAGGTCACCATCATCCCGCGCGGGATGGCGCTGGGCGTGACCATGCAGCTTCCGGTGGACGACAAGCACACCTACTCCAAGGACTTCCTCGAAGACCAACTGGCGGTCATGATGGGCGGGCGCGTAGCCGAAGAAATTTTTCTGGAAAAAGTCACCACGGGCGCCGGCAACGACTTCGAGCAGGCCACCGAGATTGCCCGCAAGATGGTCTGCGAGTGGGGGATGTCGGAGATGGGGCCACTCACCTTCGGCAAGAAGGAAGAGGCCATTTTCCTCGGCCGGGAAATCGCCCAGCACCGCGACTATTCCGAAGACACTGCCATCCACATTGATCAGGAGGTGCGCAAGATTGTGATGCGCGCCTACCAGCGCGCCCGCGAAACCGTCGAAGCCCACCGCGACGCCCTGGAGCGCATCGCCCAGGCTTTGCTGGTGCGCGAAGTGCTTGACCTCAATGAGATCAACCTGTTGCTCGAGGGCAAGCCGCTGCCCGAGAAGCCGGCCCCGCCCGCCGAACGGACCGCTCCCGCCGTTCCGGCCGCTGCCCCGGGCGCCGCCGCCAAGCCCGCTCCCGCCTTCACCAAGGCGGGCCAAAAACCCGCCCCGGCGTAGGCGCCCATGGGTACGGTGGCGGTGCAGGTCGTCGTCAGCAATCCCAGCGATCCCCTGCGTCGTACTCCCCTTGAACTGATGGTTGATACCGGTGCGGTTTACAGCATCATTCCCGCACCGATCCTGCGCGAGCTGGGAGTAGCGCCCAAGGCCACCAAGACATTCCGGACGGCCGATGGCCGCTCCATCCGGCGCGAGTTTGGAGATGCAAATTTTATTGTTAACGGCGAAGAAGGAATTTCCCGGGTCGTTTTTGGAGAAGCGGAGGATGCCGCCGTGCTGGGCGTTCATGCCCTGGAAGCGCTGGGTTTGCAAGTCGATCCGGTTACCGGTCGGCTGACACCCTCAACCCTGTTTCTCTTTTGGGCCAAGGCAAAACCCACACTCGAGATAGCTTGCCCGCATTGCGGGGCCAAACTCACGGTGGACACCGAGCTGGGCGCCGTGCTGTCGCACGAGCCCCCGCCCCAGCAGAGCTACGACTTTGACGAACAGCTCAAAGGACTGAGCGACGCCGAGCGCAAGCGCGCCGA
>JBOGNW010000212.1:0-3735 GCA_050747425.1 Candidatus Acidiferrales bacterium | reverse complement strand
TCGCTTATGCCACGTGGGAGAGCGACGGCGGCCATCTGTGGAAAGTGAGCGCCGATGGCAGCGGCCCGCCCCAGCAGCTCACCCGCCGCGCGGCCTTCTACTCTGACCCGGTGTGGGCGCCGGACGGCACGCGCATTGTGGCTTTGCGCGGCTCGCGCTATATGCGCATCGAGGAGCCAAGTGAATTCGGCGGCGTGAACATCCCCCTCGACCTCATCTGGCTGCCGGCCGACGGCGGTGACGTCAACCTAATCATGCCGGCCCGCGGCCTGGGCAAACCCCACTTCACTCATGAGAAAGACCGCATCTTCGTTTACGGCATCGGCCTCTTCAACGAGGGCGGCGGCCAGGGGCTGATTTCTGTGCGCTACGACGGCACCGACCGCCGCGAGCACATCAAAGTCACCGGCGGCGGGATTTATGCCAATGAAGAACCGGTGGCGGCGAGCGACGCCCGGCTCAGCCCCGACGGCCGCTGGGTGCTGGCCCACGTGCAAAACCAGCTCTACCTCGCGGCCGTGCCGGAGGTGGGCGGGTCGGCCCCGACCGTCAACGTCAATCAAGCTTCGGTGCCGGTCAAGAAACTCACCGACGTGGGCGCTGACTACTTCGCCTGGGCCGAGGACGGCCAGACGCTGACCTGGGCGGTGGGCTCCTCCTTCTTCCGCCAGCCGATCACCACCGTGAGCTTTGAAGAGCCCAAGAAAGAAGAAAAGAAAGAGGCCAAGGCCGAGGAGAAGAAGGAAGCGGAGAAGAAAGAAGAAAAGAAGCCGCCGCTCTACCAAGAAGTGGAGGTGGTGGTCGAGCGCCCGCGCCACAAGCCCACCGGCGCCATCGTGCTGCGCGGCGCCACCCTCATCACCATGAAAGGCGAGGAAGTCATCCGCAACGCCGACCTGGTGGTCACCGACAACCGCATCGCCGGCCTGGGAGCGCGCGGGCGAGTAAGCGTGCCCGCGGGCGCTAAGATTTTCGACGTGCGCGGAATGACCATCGTCCCCGGCTTCGTGGACACGCATGCCCACTGGATCGAGGTGCGCAAGGGCCTGCTCGATAGGCAGAACTGGTCTTTTCTCGCCAACGTGGCCTACGGGGTCACCGCCGGGCTCGACGTCCAGACGATGACCAACGACATGTTTGCCTATCAGGATTTGGTCGAGACCGGCGACATCCTTGGCCTGCGCGCCTACAACACTGGCCCGGGGGTTTTCTCCGAGAATAACTTCCAATCAGCCGAAGAAGCTAAAGGCGTCATCGCCAAGTACAAGAAGTACTACCGCACCCACAACATCAAGTCCTACGTGGTGGGGAACCGCAAGCAGCGACAGTACGTCGCCCAGGCTTGCAAAGAGCTGGAGATGATGCCCACCACCGAGGGCGCGCTCGACCTCAAGCTCGACCTCACCCACGCCCTCGACGGCTTCAACGGCAACGAGCACGCCCTGCCTATCGTCCCCCTCTACAAGGACGTAACCGAGTTCTTCGCCCGCTCCGGCATCGGCTACACGCCCACTTTGATCGTGGCCTACGGCGGGCCCTTCGGCGAGGATTACTTCTACGTCACTACCGAAGTCCACGACGACGCCAAGTTGAACCACTTCACCCCGCACCACATCCTCGATATGAAGACGCGCCGCCGGCAGTGGTTCCGCGCCGACGAGCACGTCTTCCCCAAAACCGCGGCGCAGGCGGCGAAAATCATCCGCGCCGGCGGGCGCGTGGGCATCGGCAGCCACGGACAGTTGCAAGGGCTCGGCTATCACTGGGAGATGTGGATGCTGGCCAGTGGCGGGCTGACGCCGATGGAAGTCCTGCGCGCTGCCACGCTGCACGGCGCCCAAATCATCGGCTACGACCAGGACCTTGGCAGCCTGGAGGTGGGCAAGCTCGCCGACCTGGTGGTGATGGCCAAAGACCCCTTGCTGGATATCCACAACACCGCGAGCATCCGCTACGTGATGAAGAACGGCGAGCTTTTCGAGGGCGACACCTTGAATCAGCTCTGGCCGGTCGAAAAGAAGCTCGCCCCGCTCTGGTTCTGGACCGACAAGCCCTAAGAGCGAGGCAGGCGCGCAAGAAAATCGCGGAGGCGGCCGGCGTAGTCGCTGGGGTTGGCGAAGAAAAGCGGCTCGTGGCAGGCGCCCGGATAGGAGACGAACGTTTTGGGCTCGTTGGCCGCGGCGTACAGCTCTTCCCCGAGCTTGTACGGCATCACTGAATCCTGCTGGCAGTGCGTCACCAGCACGGGTACCCGAATCCCTTTAAGTTTCCGGTCGGAGTCGAACCGCGTGCGGATGATGTAGGCCACGCCGGGAAGTGGGATCGCCTGCTGGGCCACGCGCTGGGCCGAGGGAAAGCCGGCTTCGAGCACCAGCGCCGCGACCGGGCGCTTTGAAGCCAAATCCACTGCTACCGCTGTCCCCAGCGATTGCCCCAGCACCACTATCTGCTCTGGCCGCAGCCCGCGCCCGCCCGATTCGGGCTCGCCCACCAGGTAGTCGTAGGCGGCCTCGGCGTCGTGGTAAACGCCTTCTTCCGTGGGGCGGCCCTGGCTGCGCCCGAAGCCGCGGTAGTCGAGTGCCAGCACGCTCGCCGGAAGCTGCTGCAAGAAGCCGATGGTCTCGACCCGGTGGGTCAGGTTGCCGGCGTTGCCGTGCAGGAGAAGCACCGTGAAAGCTGCGCCCTCAGCCGAAGCCCACCAGGCGTGCAGGCGCACGCCATCGCTCGCTGTCAGCCACACGTCTTCGACCCGCACGCCAAAGCCTTCCGGCCGAAAGCCGCCGACGGCGATGTCAGGGAAGAAAATGAAGCGCTCTTCGAACATCCGGATGAGCAGGATGGAAACCAACACTCCGATGAGAACTGCCCGCGCCAGTCCCCACAGTGTCTCCGCGCTAGCCACGACGCTTCTCCCCGAGGAGTTGGCGATAGAGTTGCAGGTGGGCGCGCACCTCGCTCGCCGCGTTGTGTCGTCGGCGCACTTGCGCAAGGGCGGCAGCCGCGAGTCGCCGCCGCAGCCCCGCATCTGTGAGCAGGTGCTGGGCCTGGCGCAGAAAATCGCGCTCGCTCGCGAAAAGCAGGCCGGTGCGATTGTGCCGCACGAGCGCGCGGTTGCCTTCGATGGCGCGCGCCAGCACCGGCACGCCCATGGCCATGGCCTCGAGCAAGGCGTTGCTCATCCCTTCAGACAACGAGCTGTTCACCACCACATCGGAGGCGGCGTAAATCCCAGCCATCGCCCGCGCGGGGACGGCTCGCTGCCAATACGCTCCGCGCACGCCCGGCAAAGCGCGCAGGAAGCGCCGGCCGTAGCCGGGCTCGAGAATCGGTCCCACGAAGAGCACCCGCGCTCGCGGATAGTCTCCTCTCGAGCGGGAAAAAGCTCGCAGGAGAAAAAGCGGATCTTTCACGCCGCGAATCCCGCCGGGCCAGAGAAAAATAAACTCGCCTTCTTTCACTCGCAGGCGCCGACGCCCCCGCCGGCGAAGCTGGAGTCAACGATCCGCGCTCGCCTGGCAGGCGAAGAACGCCGTCCCCACCGCCGCAGGAATTACGCGCGTCTTCGCTCCCCAAGGGCGAGAGTGTGTGCGCAGCCGCCTGAATGTGCCCGAGTGGTAGACAATCAGCGCCGACGCTTGCTCAAGCACCCGGGCCAGCACGCGGCGGTGCCCGCTCCGGGCGAGGTCCTGATGAACATCGGTGCCGGTGAAAGTTACTACTAACGGCGCCGCGCTT
>JBOGNW010000211.1:0-2716 GCA_050747425.1 Candidatus Acidiferrales bacterium | reverse complement strand
GATTGTGGCGGGTGGGGGTTGAGTTTACCGCCCCCAACGAAAAGTTTTGGGGTGTGACAATGCCTCCGGAGCGCGGAGCCAAGGAGTAACCGCAGGCAAAAAGGAGGGCGCGAGATGGCCACTCGGGGGGGAAGTCCGCATACGTCTGTCCCGCCGAACTTTGAGGAGAACCTGAAGCACCTGACCGTAAATCTGAAGGAGACGGACCGCTACCTCGTCCACGCCCGCCTGCCCCAGGACACGCTGGAAGGATTCAGTGAGGCGGTGGATCAAGTCCGCACCACGGTGTGGGCGGTCTTGAACTCGGTGGTGGATGAATTCAGCACCAGCGAGCAGGCCACGGCTCTGCTGACTTCCCATCGCATCCAGCGCACCCAGGCGCTGATAAACGCCATCACCGGCGAGATTGACGCCGGCCAGATCACTCGCACTACGCCGGGCGTGAGCGAGCTGTTCACCGCCCTGGGCGTGACCTACAAGAAGCTGCACTATGTAGTGATGGGAAAGCCCCTCGTCGTCCAAGGCAACTGACGCAGCCCAGAAAAACTCCCCCTCTCACAAGACTAGCTGAGCCAAGGAAGACGTGTGCCCGCCGCGCGCGCAAAGAAGTCGAAAAGCAGATTCCTCGCCGCCCCCTCGACTCCGCTCCCTTCGACTTCGCTCAGGGCGGGCAGGGCGAGCTAGGGCTCGGAATGACAGAAGGACTTGTGGCTACCAGGTAAGCCTTAGGAACTGCCCAGCAGAAACTTGCGCAGCACCGATTCGGCGTCGAGCTTGACCAACGCCAGCACCGTGTCGCCCTTTTCCAACATGGTGTCGCCGCGCGGGATGATGGCTTCCCCCCGGCGCAGGACGGTGACCAGGTTGCAGTCGGCGGGCAGGGCCAGCTCGCGCAATCGCTTGCCGGTGACCGGGGAGTCGGAATCGAGCGCGTACTCCATCAGTTCCAGCCCGCCGGTGCGGAGGTCAAGCACGGTGCGGATGCGGCTGGTGGGCAGCTCGGACTGGATGAGGGAGGTGATGATGGCGGTGGAGCTGACGGTAACGTCCACGCCCATTTTCTGCATAATCTGCTCGTTGCGCGGGTTTTTCACGCGCGCGATGGTCTTGGGCACCCCAAAGCGCTGCTTGGCGATCTGGCAAGCGATGAGATTGTCCTGGTCGTGATTGGTGACCGCCACGAAGACGTTGGCGCGGCTCACCCCCGCCTGCTCCAGCACGGTGATGGAGGAGCCGTCGCCCAAAATCACCGGACAATCCACCTGCCGCGAGATGAGAGTAAAGATTTTTTCGTTCTGCTCCAGGACGGTTACCTCGATGTTGTTCTCGCGCAGCGCGCGGGTGAGGAAGTAGCCCACGCGCCCCCCTCCCATAATCACCACATAGAAAGGCTGATCGGCCGGACGGGTTCCCGAAACCGGCGACGGCAGGGGCGCCTCAGCGGAGTGGCCGCGGGCGCGCTCCCAGGCTTCGCGGAAGGAAACCGTGTGCTGGGAAGTTTCCTTAAGCTGGCCCACCAAGTATTCCGCGCCCGCCACGGTGATGGGTAAGGTCTCGATGCCGGCGACGCGGAAGGTTTCCTCGCGAGCGGCGTCGTAGACCACGGCGATGACGCGGGGGATGTTGAAGGCGAGGCGGGCCACCTGCGCCGTCATCAGGTTGGTGTTTTCGTCGCGGGTCAGCGCGAAGAGGGCGTCGGCGTGTTCGGCGCCCGCCTCGCGGAGCATCTCTTCATCTATGGCGTTGCCGAAGAAGAAGCGGGCGTGGAGGTCGCGGTCGTGGCGCTCGAGGGCGGTGCGTTCTTTGTCAATCACCGCCACCTCGTGCTTTTCGGTGTCGAGCAGCCGCACCAGTTGCGTCCCCAGCCGCCCGTAGCCCACACAAATAATGCGCACGCTTATCTACCCCGCGTCCATTTTAGTCCGTTTGGAAGCCGGTACTCCACAGCGATCAAGTCCCAGACCAATTTTCAGCTAAGTGGACCAAAGTGCGGACGCCGATGCCGGTCGGGCCCTTGGCCATAGAGGGCTTGCCTTCTTCCAGCCAGGCGGTGCCGGCGATGTCGAGGTGAATCCACGGCGTTTCGCCCACAAACTCTTTCAGAAACATCGCTCCGTTGATGGCCCCGCCGCCCCGGCCTTTGCCCACGTTCTGGATGTCGGCGACCGTGGACTTGATATTGTCGTGGTAGTCGTCGTCGAGCGGCATGGGCCAGAACTTTTCTCCCACGGCGCGGGCGCTGGCAAGGAAGGCCTCGAGAAATTTCTCGTCGTTGGTGAAGGCGCCGGCGTTGATGTTGCCCAGGGCCACCACAATGGCGCCGGTCAGCGTGGCGGCGTCAATCAGGTGCGTGGCCCCGAGCTGGCGCGCGTAGTACAGCGCGTCGGCCAGCACCAGCCGGCCTTCGGCGTCGGTGTTGATTACTTCGATGGACTTTCCCGACATGGCGATCTGCACGTCGCCCGGCTTCTGCGCGCGCCCGCTGGGGAGATTTTCGGTCAGTGGCACGACGGCGATGACTTTGGTCGCCGGCTTCAGGGCCGCCAGCGCCCGCATCGCCGCCACCATCGTCGCCCCGCCCGCCATGTCGTACTTCATTTTCTCCATCCCCTCGCCCGGCTTGATGGAGATGCCCCCGGAATCGAAGGTGACTCCCTTCCCTACAAACCCGAGCGTTGGCTTGCCTGCTTTCCACTCGCGAGGCGTGTAGGTCAGC
>JBOGNW010000210.1:0-7212 GCA_050747425.1 Candidatus Acidiferrales bacterium | reverse complement strand
CCCGGCTCGACCTCGCGCACCAGCACGCCCACGTCGCCGGCTTCGAGCCCCAGTTGCCGCGCCGTGCCCGGGTCGAGGTCTTCGAGCGTCAGCCCCAGGGGCGAGTTCGCTTCCTCCCCGGGTTGTTCTCCCTCTTGGCCCCCGGCCAGCTCGGGAAATACGCGCGTGCGCTCTTCAACAGTAACCGAAGTTTCCTGGCGCTTCTTGTCGCGCATATAGGCGAGCTTGAGCTGCTGACCCAGCGGCGTGTGGGCCACTTTGTTCACCAGGTCGTCGCCGGTGTGAACGGGCGTCGAGTCCACTTGGATAACGACGTCGCCGCGCTGCAAGCCGGCCTTGGCCGCCGGCCCGCCGGGAACGACTTCGTCCACCACCACGCCGTGCTCTGCCCCCAGGCTGCGCAAGACCGCCGGGTTCTCGCTGGTGGTGGGGCGGAAGCGGATGCCGATGGAACCGCGCACCACGCGGCCCTGCTTGACAATCTGGTTGTAGGCCTCCACGGCGATGTTCGAAGGCAGCGCAAACCCCACCCCCGCATAGGCGCCGGAGGAAGAAATAATGGCGGTGTTGATGCCGATGACTTGCCCCGACAGATTCACCAGCGGGCCGCCAGAATTGCCGCGGTTGATGGCGGCGTCGGTCTGAATGAAGCGCTGGAACTGGCCCTGCCCGAATCCTTCCCGGCCTTTGTAGCTGATGATGCCGGCGGTGACCGTGGCCTCGAGGCCAAAGGGACTGCCAATGGCCAGCACCCAATCGCCTACCTCGGCGGCGTCGGAGTCGCCCAGGGGCGCCGCGGTGAGGGAATGGTCGGCCTCGATCTTGATCACGGCCACGTCGGTCTCGCCATCGAAGCCGACCAGCTTGGCGGCGTATTCTTTGCGGCCGCCGTGGAGTTTCACTTTGATTTTGTCGGCGTTCTCGACCACGTGATAGTTGGTGAGGATGTAGCCGGCGGAATCCACAATCACCCCCGAGCCCAGACTGCGCTGGGGAGTTCCCTCTTCAGGGGGCCCAAAGAAGCGGTCGAAGAAATCCTGGAAGGGGTCGGGCTGCTGCGGAGCGCGCGGGGCGCGCCCGCGGCGGGGGCTGGGGAGGGCTTCGGTGCTGATGTTGACCACGGCCGGCTCAACCTTCTTGGCCACGTCGCGAAAGCTGGTAGCCATTTCGGCGGGCGAAGCCACCGCCAGCGGGGCAGTGGTTAAGCCCAGGCCTTCGCGCGCGGCGCGCACCCCGCTCGAAACCAGCGTTCCCAGCAAAATTCCGACGCCGAGTGCGGCCACCACGCCCAGCGTCATCGCCCATTTGCGCTCGGGCATCCAGCGCGACGGAGTTGACATTGATTCCTCCTGCGGAAATTGAATTATAACATCAACAAACGCGGCGACTGCATCAACAAACGCGGCGATGGCACCGCCAAACGGGGCGAAGGCACCGCCAAACGCGGCGAAGGCATCGCCACTCTACTTAGACTGAATTCTAGCCGGAAGGGTTAGCTGGCGGGGGCGGCATGACCAGCTCGGCCGCTGCGGGGGCGCGCAGCTCAGGCAGGACGACGCCGGCCAGGATCAGCGCGGCGGCGGCATCCCCAGCTCGGCCGCCGCCGGGGCGCGCAGCTCGGCCAGCACCACGCCGGCCAGGATGAGCCCGGCGCCCAGAAAACCCTGGGGGCCAAAACGTTCTGCCAGAACGAGATAGGAGGTGAGGGCGGCAAAAACCGGCTCGAGGCTGTAAATGATGGCGGTGTGGGTGGGGGAGGTGAACTGCTGGGCCCAGACCTGAACGGTGAAGGCCAGCGCGAGGGAAAGCCCGCCGGTAGCCACCAGGGCGGCCACGAGGCGGGGAGTCCAGTTCATCTGCGGAACTTCCAGCCCGGTGGCGGCCGCCAAAGGAGTGAGGAGAGCCGAGAACGCGCCCGCCACTCCTACCTGCCAGAGCGTCAGCGCGGCGACGCCAAAGTGAGGAGCGTAGCGGCCGACGGCCACGATGTGCCCGGCAAAGGCCACCGCGCTGACCAGAGTAAGGAGGTCGCCCTGCCCTATGGCGAGTGCGCCGCCCCGCGCCGTAAGCAGATACACCCCGAGCGTAGCAGCCACAACTCCGGCGACGGTGGAGAGCTCGAGGCGGCGCCGGAAGAACGCCACCAGAATCACAGGAACCATGACCACGGAGAGTGCGGTGATGAAGGCCGACTTGGCCGGCGTGGTGTATTGCAGGCCGAAGGTTTGAAAAACAAAACCGGCGAAGAGAAAAAAACCGACGACGCTGCCGGCGCGGGCCAGGCCGGGTTCCCAGAGCCGCTGGCGCACGCCGGACAGCACCAGCAGGAAGGCGCCGGCCACCGCAAAGCGCAGCAGGACAAAAACCAGCGGGGAGACGTCTTGCAGGGCGACCTTGATGATGACAAAGGAAGCGCCCCAAATCACGGTGACGCCGGCTAAGGCCAGGTCAGCCTGAAGGTGGCGAGGAAGGGACACGTGTGCGGTTATTGGTTCTCGTACAGGGTGTTTCCGCCCACGATGGTGAGTAGGACTTCGGTGTGGCGGACATCGCGCGGGGCGACCTTGGTGATGTCGTGGGAGAGCACGGAACCCCAGGTGTAGGCGCGCAGAAAGCGGGAGTCGGCCTCAGCCATAGGGAAAATGTATCACAGCCACGTACGGATTAATGATCGTGCCGGTGAAGTGGCCGGCAGAGCTACTGTGCCAAAAGGGTATCCGGAGTGTCTCGCGTAAGCCGCTGAGACAAGGCTGCCAGTCCGTGACTTTTCCTGCGCAGTGGGAAAGAAAATTTGTCGGGACCCGCTTTTCCGTCCATCTTGGAATTGCAAGGACACAGCAGGGAAGGTCACTACCATGACTGCCGCTGAGTCAATCTCCACCCCTGCTTGCTGTTCTGGCAGAAATGCTACCGTGCAGAGGCAGAGAGGTTCAGGTAGCGGCAAGCGCTCTTTCAAGGGAGGATTACTCAGATCCTCTGGCATCCTGTTGCTGTCCATCAAGAGCACCAAGGGGGAACTTCTCTTCCCGGAAGCATTTGCGAACGAGAGACAGAGTTCTGGTGGCAACTGCTACGAGCGTGATCAGTATCCCCTAGGCGGTGGAACTTACTTGTTCAAGCAGCCTGAAAGAAAAGTCGAGAATAGTACACGAATGTCCGCTTCGGAGTAAGCGGCAGAAAGCCGTGCTGTCTTGGCGATCAATTGGTCGCGGAGCATGCCCTCGACCGCACCCATCAGGGCCGAGCGGAGCGCCTGGGGATTAACGTGCGATAAGAGTTCGCCGGACCCCGCCATCTCCTTCAGCATCCCATCCAGAATCTTGATGAGCTCCAAAAAGCCAGGGGTGACGACGGTCATGTGTCCTTCGTCGCGCACCCGGCGTCCCTCCAGCAGAAATACGGTGCGCAATTCCTGGTCCTTCATCAGATAGTTGAGCACCATCTCCACAAGGATTCTCAACTTGTCTTTTGGCGCTGGGACACTCTCCGTGGCTAGGCGGATGGCGGGATTAATCTGTTCCCAGGCGTACTCGAAAATAGCTTCGAGAATGCCCTGTTTGCTGCCGTAGTGTTTTATGAGCTGAGACTCACTGGTGCCGGCAAGCCGGGCAATTTCTGCTGTGCTGGTAGCTTCGTAGCCGCGCTGGGCGAAAAGGGCTTTGGCGGCTTCTCGCAGGCGGTCGCGGCTGGGAGGTAGGACTGCTCCTTTTAGCTTCGCCATGACCAAGCTGAGTCGGTTGGCCCCGCCCAGCACAAGTCGTTACCATACTACTACATTCCCAACTTCGTCAAGCAGCAGAAGCAAAAGCCGCCTGGCCGGGCAGGTGGGCAGCGAACCCGGCCCCCGCTCTGGACAAGATTTTGCTTGACAGGCATAGATAGGAGTGCTACTGTTTTTGAGCGTGGGATTATGATTTTTGCATGTAGTGTTCCTAATTCTAACACCGTGAGAATCGTTTACAAAAACCTCCAGTATTAGGAAAGACCTACTGCCACCATGAAGGCTAGGTTCGTCGGGGAGCCTCCGCAAAAAGAATACCAGCCGTGTCAGCGGCTCGGACTTTGGGGGGTTCATCGGTGCACAGAGTTTGTTACCTCGCAGGAGCCTGAATAGATATTAAGAGGGAGGACAGCATGAAGATCAAGAACGCCGACCTTCTCTATTACGTTGGAGGCGTCATGGTCGCCTCCGTCATTGCAGGGGCAATACTGCTTGCACCACGCCTCTTCGCGGCCACGCCGGCGAGCGGTACCATCTCCCCGGCCTCGCCGACGGTCAGCTGGACCGGTGCTTTCGTCGCTTCGAACCCAGTGAGCTGTTTCAGCGTTGCGGGTATTGACCCCACCTGCGACCGCTTCAAGCTCACGATCGTCCCACCGACGCAGGACTTTGTGGTCACGGTGCGGGTCACGGCGGCGAACGCGACCGACGAGACGGCCCCCACCGACGACATCGACCTGTTCGTGCGCGACCCGAACAACAACACGATCGCAGTCGCCGGAACCGCGGGCGGCGTGGAGGAGATCGTCCTGCGCAACCCCCCCGCAGGGACCTACACGGTCATCGTGCAACCATTCCTCGTGTTCCCCATGCCGACGGCGCCATACACCGGCGTCGCCACGATGGGGAGCCCAGCCCATGACGAGCGTTCCAACTCCTACCACGGCGCGCTCTTCACGTCCGACTTTGTCGGCGTCCCGGACAGCACCCCCGCAAGCTCCTCGCCGCTCGTGGCCGGGCTCAAGGTGAGCTTCAACTACGTCGGGCGCCAGGCCGCGGAGCCGACCGTCGCCGTGAACGCGAACAACACCGCATTCTACGCTGCGGCTACCTTCGACTTTCCAACGCCGACGTCCCCGGAGCGCCTGGCGCGCACCGTGGTCATGCGCTCCCGCGACAAAGCAGCGACCTGGCAGCCGGTCGCAGGGTTCGCCCTCTCTGCAGAGTCGCTGACCGAGCCGCCGTTCACGCTCGATCCGATGATCTACCTTGACCCGGAGGCAGGAAACATTCACCCCGTAACCGGGCGCCAGTTGGGCCGCGTCTTTTCCGTCGACCTGAATCTGGCCTGCGGTGCCAACGCAGTCTTCTCTGACGACGACGGCGACACGTGGACCAGCAGGCCGCTCTTCGGCTGCGACCAGCCCGTGAATGACCATCACACCATCGTCACGGCACGGCCCAGCCCTCCCGGCGCGCCGGGACTGACCACCATTGGCTATCCGAACCTGCTCTATTTTTGGTTCAACCGCGTCTCGGACTCGTCCGGCAACCGTAGCAACAACGGCGGCCTGACCTTCGTACCGGCGGGGACAGCATTCACCGGCACCGACCCCAACGCTGGCAGCTTCTGCGGCGGGCTGCACGGGCATCTCGCTGCGGACAGCGCTGGCCGCATCTTCCTGCCGAAGGGCCACTGCGGTTTGCCGTGGGTGGCGCGCAGCGAGGACGGGGGCACCACCTGGACGCGGGTGAGGATCGCGGGCCACACGCCGATGGACGACCACGAGGTCAGCCTCGCGGTTGACACCGCCGACAACATTTACGCCGTGTGGCAGGACCGGGTCTTCCGCTATCCGTTCCTCTCGATCTCGCGCGACCATGGCCAGACGTGGTCGACGCCGGTCGCGTTTGCGCCGCCCGGCGTGCACGAAGTCAACTTCCCCACCATCGTCGCGGGCGACCCGGGCCGTATCGCGGTCCTCTTCCCCGGGAGCCAGTCCCAGAACTTCAGCGACGCGACGCGGCCGTGGAACATCTACATCGTGGTGTCGGTCAACGCGCTGGACGCCAACCCCATCTTCACCTGGACGACCGCGAACGACCCGAAGGACCCCGTGCACCGCGGCGCCTGCGGCCCCGGCCGTTGCGACGCCGAGGACGGGGGCAGCATGTTCGACTTCCTCGACATCCAGGTCTCGCCGGCGGACGGCGCCTTCTGGGGCACGGCGTCCGACACATGTGTCGGCGAGTGCGTGACGAACCCGAGCGCCCAGAAGCTTCGTCCCGGCCAGGGCGTCGCCATCCGGCAGGTCAAGGGCCCGTCGCTCTTCGTGAACCGCTAGACACCAAGGCGCATCGCGCGGCCGTTCCCTGTGCTCTCGGGCCAGGGACGGCTGCGCATTTTATCTTCATCTTCCCGGCGGGTGGTGGGGTCTATCGCTCGCGCAATGAGCGGCTGGAGCGCCATGCATGGGGAGCCCTTCCGTACCGAAACGATTTCTTTTCGGCACGGCTGAAGCCGTGCCCTACCAAAGAGAAAAGCAGATTCCTCGCCCCGCGAGAAAGCGCGGGGCTGGCCGCCACGGCAAACAAGGGCTCGGAATGACAAATCAGAGACGGGAAGGCGCAAGGCCTTCCCCTACCCAGGCTTAGAGAAGCAGGTCCTTCGACTACGCTCCCTTCGACTCCGCTCCCTTCGACTCGCTGCGCTCGCTCAGGGTCTCCGCTTTGCTGCGACAGGATCTGCGCTTTGCTGCGACAGGGTCTGCGCTTTGCTGCGACAGGGGTCTGCGCTGCGCTCCGACACTTCGGCTACGCTCCCTTCGACTCGCTGCGCTCGCTCAGGGTCTGCGCTGCGCTCCGACGGGGTCTCCGCTTTGCTCCGACAGTGCAGGCAAGGCCCTCCCCTACACAAGCGAGGAAGGGGCACGCGCAAGCTTATTTTTTTTCGTAGACGATGGCGCCGCCCACAATGGTGAGCAGGACTTCGGTGCGCAGCACGTCACGAGGGGACGCTTTGGTAATGTCCTGGGAGAGCACGATGAGGTCGGCGAATTTTCCCGGGGCCAGAGTTCCTTTGCGGTGCTCTTCGAACTCGGCGTAGGCCGAGCCCCAAGTGTAGGCGCGCAGGGCGTGGGCGAGACTGATTTTTTCATGGGGCAGCCAGCCGCCGGGCGGGCCGCCGTCTTCAAACTCGCGGGTCAAGCAGGCGTAGAGGCCGCGCATGGGGCTGAGGACCTCGACGGGATAATCGGTCCCGAAAGCCAGCGTGCCTCCATTCTTGAGCACGCTGCCCCAGGCGTAGCCCTGGTACTCGCGCTGGGGGCCGAGGATTTTTGACGCCCAGCGCATATCGCTCAGGACGTGGGAGGGCTGCATGGAAGCGATTACTCCCAACAGCTTGAAGCGGGGGAAATCGTCGCGGGCGACAAACTGGGCGTGCTCGATCTTGTGACGCGTGTTGCGGCGATCGTTGACTTTCTTGGCGG
>JBOGNW010000209.1:0-5485 GCA_050747425.1 Candidatus Acidiferrales bacterium | reverse complement strand
GGCCGGCAGAGCCGCAGCGAATTGTCTCTATAGCTGGTGGTGGTCATTGGCGTTTCCAGCGCGCACCGTCCTTCGTGTCCTCATCGATAATACCACGAGCAAGCAACTGGCGGCGAATCTCGTCGCTGCGGGCGAAGTCGCGCCGGGCCCGCGCCTGCTGGCGCTCAGCCAGCAAGGCCTCGACCTCGGCGTCGCCGACGGCAGCGGCGCCGGGGCCGGCGTCCATTTGTTCAGACAACACGGCAAAAATCGCGTCGAAGCGCGCGAGCGCCTGGCCGACCGCCGGCGCATCGCCTTGGCGGAACTGGCCCTGGTCGAGAGCGGCGTTGACATCGCGGACGAGGTTAAAAATAGCGGCCAGGGCTTCGGCGGTGTTGAGGTCGTCATCGAGGGCGGCGTCAAACCCCGTCAGAGCCCGTGTTACGCGCTCGATCAGCGCGGGCCTCGCGCCCGGAGGGAGTTTTTCGGTTTGCAAGCGCAGGCGGAAGTTGCGCAGGCGCTCGACGGAGCTGGCCGCCTGCTGCAATCCGGCGAAGGTGAAGTTCAGATGCCGCCGGTAGGGCACCGAGGCCAGCAGATAGCGGATGGCCGAGGGCTTGTGCCCGCGGGCGAAGAGGTCGCGCAGGGTGAAGAAATTCCCCAGCGACTTCGACATTTTTTCCCCTTCGACGATGAGGTGCTCGGCGTGCAGCCAGGTGCGCACGAAGGGCTTGCCGGTGGCGGCTTCGCTCTGGGCGATTTCGTTTTCGTGGTGGGGGAAGGCAAGGTCAACCCCGCCGGTATGGAGGTCGAGGGTTTCGCCGAGATACTTCATCGCCATGGCGGAGCACTCGACGTGCCAGCCGGGGCGGCCGGGGCCGAGCGGTGTGTCCCAGTAGTGCTCGCCGGGCTTGCGGGCTTTCCAGAGGGCGAAGTCGCGGGCGTCGGCCTTTTCGTAACGGTCCACGTCGACGCGCCCGAATCGGGCGCGCGCGCCCGCCTGGATGCCGGCGAGATCAATCTTGGAGAGCTTGCCGTAGCCGGGGAATTTGGCGATGCGGAAGTAGAGGGAGCCGTCACTGACGTAGGTGAAGGATTTTTCTTGGAGGCGCTGGATGAGGGCCACCATGTCGTCAATGTGCTCGGTGGCGCGCGCCAGAAACTCCGGATTTTCGAGGTTCAGGGCGCGCATGTCTTCGAGGAAGGCCTGGGTGTACTTGTCGGTGTAGTCGCGCAGGCTAAGGCCGGCGGCGGCGGCGTTCTGGATGATGCGGTCGTCGACGTCGGTGATGTTCATCACCTGCTCGACCGCGTAGCCGCGGGCCCGCAAGTGCCGCCGCAGGATGTCCTGAAAGACAAAGGTGCGGAAGTTGCCGATGTGGGCGAAGTCGTAGACGGTGGGCCCGCAGGTGTACATCCGCACCCGGCCGGGCTCGAGCGGCTGAAAGTCCTCGAGCTGGCCGGTGAGCGTGTTGTGGAGGCGCAACATTTTTCCTCAGTCCCGCCGAATCGGGCATTCTACAAGAAACGCCCCGCGCGCGCTGCCGGCGTTGACTTCCCCGCCCCGCCTGCCTACGATGAGTGCGTTCAACGGGGAGTTCTTTTCGATTTCCAGTAGCCACACGAGGAGGGTGCTATGGCCAAAGTTCTGCGGTGCCGGGATGTGGGAGTGGATTGCGATTTCGCCTGCCGCGGCAACACGGTGGACGAGGTCCTGCAAAAGGCGGCCGAGCACGCCCGCCAAGACCACGGCTTTCCTGACATTCCGCCGGAGCTGGCGGCCAAGGTGCGCGCCGCCATCCGCGACGAATAAAGCCTAACCGCTGCTCGCAGTGAGAAAAAAGGAAGCAATGATGAACGAGCCGTGCATTCGATGGGCGGCCGGGCTGCTCCTGGCAGTTAGTCTGTTACTGGCGGGCTGCTCAACCGGCCAAGCGCCGCCGCCCCGCGCGAGCGCCCCGGCAGCGAAGCCGGTGCCGCCCCCTCCGCCCCCACCGCCGCCGCCCAAGACCTCGCTGGGGAAGCTGGTCAAGGTCGAGCGCAGTCCCAAAGCTAAGGCGCAAGTGCTGTCGTTGAATGCGCCCGGCGGGATAGCTGACGTAGAAGAATCAGCCGGCAAAGGGAAGGTGTTTCTGGTGCTGCACTTTGAGGGGGAGCCTTCGGAAGAGGCCGAGGACAACCCGCAGTGGCTGAGCGATGCGGCGGGTAAGAAGTACGACGAACCATTCGCTTTTGGCAAGAGTGGATGGTCAGAGCTGGCCTATGAAATCCCCGCCGACGCCACCGGCCTTATCTGGCACGATGGCAAGAAGGCCTACGAGTTGGAGCCGCACCCGAAACTCCTCGAAAAAACTGACTAGGCGGTTCGAAGAGCCAGCAGGAAACTCCTTTGTTCACGAGGTGGACGATGGCCAACGCTGCGATGATGGCCCGGCAGTTTCGGTATCTCCTGGCCGGCGCGGCGCTGGCGAGCGGGGTCGGGTTGGCGTCCGTTGCTCAAGAACCTCCCGCCGCGGCCCCGGCCGCCATCGAAGAACAGCTTATCGGCGAAATCGCGCCGGGGACCGACCTGGAGACTCTCAGCGCCGTCTTGAGCCCCGACGGGCAGCGCCTGGCCTGGCGCGCCAAGCGCAACCGCAAGTGGACGATGACGGTGAACGGTGAGCCTGGGCCGGAATTCGATGAGGTGGGCGCGCCTCGCTTTAGTGCAGATAGCCGGCGGCTGGCCTATGCGGGCAAGCGCGGCCGGAGCTGGCTGGCCGTGGTGGATGGCAAGGAAGGCCCGCCGTTCGAGGAGCTGAGTTGGCCGGAATTCAGCGCCGATAGCCAGCATGTATTCTACCGGGCCAAGCGCAACAAGAAGTGGCTCGCGGTCGTGGGCGGCAAGGAAGGGCCGGAATTCGAAGAAATCCGCTTTCTGCGCCTGAGCGCTGACGGCCAGCGCGTGGTCTATACCGGGCGGCGCGCCAAGCAGTGGACGCTGGTCGTCAACGGTGAGCCCGGCCCCACCTACGAAGAAGTTCGGTTCCTCGTCCTGACTCCCGATGGACAACACCTGGCCTACGCCGCCAAGCGCAACAAGAAATGGCTGATGGTGGTGGATGGCAAGGAGGGGCCGGAATGCGACGATATTGATTCGCCCGTGCTCTACAGCCCCGATGGCCAGCGCCTGGCCTACGCCGCCAAGCGCCTCAAGAAATGGCTGATGGTGGTGGACGGCAAGGAAGGATCGCCCGCGGACATGGTCGAAGCTCTGGCCTTCAGCGCCGACAGCCGTCGCTACGCCTATTTTTCCGGCAGCGAGGCAAAGGGCTGGAAAGCCGACTGGAAAAGCACGATCGTGGTCGACGGCCAGGAAGGACCGCCCTTCCCGGGGCGCGGCTGGATTGATGAAGAAAGCAGCCTGGCGAGTTTCCTGACCTCAAAAATTATCAAGCTAACGGAGTTCGAGGAACAGGGCGTCATTCTGCGGGAGTACAGCTACACGCTGGGCTCCGGGCTGACGCAAGAACACCACCACAAGTACTTGAGGCTGGCGGCGAGCACGACCGGCGTCTCGCTGCCCGCGCTGAGTCCCGATGGCCATCACGTCGCCTACGCGGCGCGCCCGGAGAAGAACAGCGCCGTGGTGATGCAAGACGGTCAGGCCGGCCCGGCCTTTGAAGGCATCTTGACCATACCCGTCTTCAGCCCCGACAGCCAGCGCTTGGCCTATGTAGCGTGGGAGAAGGATAAGATTATCGAAGTCATAAACGGGGAAAGAAAAGCGGAGTTCGCCGCCGAGAAGGGCAAGAACTACGTGCTCAACATTACTTTCAGTCCCGACGGCCAGCGGTTCGCCTATGTGCTGGTGCTCCAGGGCACGGTGGCGACCGGACGGGCGCGCCGACGGGTCGCAGTGGACGGGAAAGCAGGCAAAGAATACAACGCCCTCGCAGTGGTCGATTTGAAATTCAGCCCCGACAGCCGGCATCTCGCGTATCTGGTTCGCGATCCCGGCGACAACAAGTGGGTGGTGGTGCTCGACGCCCAAGAAGGCAAGCTCTACGACGCCATTCTGGAAGGCACACTCTCTTTCTCCGAAGAAAACGAGGGCACTTATGTGGCGCAGGTGGGAAACCGCTACTACCGCGTCAAGCACAAGGCGCCCTGATGACGCTGCGTGGGGCGTTAATCTCGGTGTGGCGGCAGGCGCTGGTTGAGGAGAAGAAGACGATCGAGCTCGCGGGCGAGTCCTATCCAGTCAAGGCCACGCGGCGGCGCGGGCTGCGCACGGTGGAGTTTTCCTACGCCGGGCAGCGCCTGGACGCCATCGAGCAGAACCCGCAAACCACCTCGCGCTGGGCGCAACTGGCGCGCCGCGGCCAGCGCGTGATGCAGTTCACCTGCCAGGGGCGCTACATCGCCAACGTCGCCGAAGGCAAGCTCACCCGCTACGCCCCCTGGCACGACCTGCGGCTCGACGAGTAAGCCGGGCTACTCTTTGTACGGCCACGCGCCCACCACAGTCGCCGCCGTCGCTTCGACGACCCCCCACACAATTCCCATCGCCAGCAGGTGGGCGGGCAAGCGAATCGTCATTCCCCAGGCGAGAGTGGGAATGGCATAGCCGATGATGCCGTAAGCGAATCCGACGCAGGCCGCCGTCTTCGGGCCCGGGCCGAACCGCGGCCGCGCCACCGCGTAGAGCCACACGGCCGCAATACCCACCGCAAAGCTCAGCAACGGAAAGACAATCATCTCGGCTGGCGACATTTCCCACGAAATCCCGGCGGCCTTGAGCGCCGCCTGCCACTCGTCCATCATCAGCAGCCCGAAGGCGATTTCAAAAATGTTGACCACCAGCCCCGCCAGCAATCCGCCCAGAATCACTCGTCCGTAGTTGATTTTTCCCATCGTGGCCCTCCACTCACACTACTGCGCTGCGCGAATTGTCAGTGGGCGCGGCCCTCGAAGTCAAGCGATTCGCCGGGCGCGCGTTGACTTGCCGCTGCGCCGCAGCCTAAGATGGCCGCCACCCAAAACAAGCGAGAGGGAGCGCAGCCCGATGAAAATCCCACCCTTTGAGATGGAGCGCTGGCAGTCGGTATGGGAAAACGCCGTCGAGCTCAACATCTCCGAGAGCGGCGTCGAGCCGCTGCGCATCGAAGAGCTGCTGGACGACGAAGACGCCTTGCGGAGCCTGCTGGCCGCGCCGCTCCTCTATCCGCCCTCGAACGGCAGCCCAGAGCTGCGTGCCAACATCGCCACGCTCTACCCCGGCGCCAAAGCGGAAAACGTGCTCGTTACCTGCGGCTGCGCCGAGGCCAACTTCCTCGTCACCTGGGCGCTGGTCGAGCGCGGCGACGAAGTGGTTTTCATGCAGCCGAACTACATGCAGGTGGGCGGGCTGGCGCGCGCTTTCGGCGCCGAGCTCAAGCCGCTCTGGCTGCGCGAAGAATTACAATGGGCGCCCGACCTCGACGAACTGAAGCGGCTCGTGACGCCGAAGACCCGCCTCATCGCC
>JBOGNW010000208.1:0-6782 GCA_050747425.1 Candidatus Acidiferrales bacterium | reverse complement strand
CCAAAGTGCTGGTGATTGTGGACGACGACGTCAACGTGCAGGACCCGCGCGAGGTCACCTGGAAAGCGCTGTGCGCCATCGACCCCCAGCGCGACGTCGAGTTCCACCTCGGCCCGGTGGATACGCTCGACCACGCCGCCCGCGCCCCCGACTTCGGCTCGCACATGGGCATTGACGCCACCCGCAAGTGGCCCGGGGAAGGCTACGGGCGCGGCCCCTGGCCGGGCGAGATCAAGATGGATGCGGATACCAAACGCCGCGTAGATGCTCTATGGAAACAACTAGGATTGGGGTAGCTGCGCGGCTAAAAAGCGGCTTCTGCGGTAGAAAACCGAAGTGGGGCGATTTTTTTCTTGACATCCACCCCTGTTTTCCCTACAAATGGCTCCGATAGAGATCGCTGCCTTCCCGATTTTGGCACAGGACAAACGATTCACCGGTCGCCGGCGGTTGCAGTCGGCGGGGCGAGGAATGAGCGTGGCGTCCCCCCGCGAAGTGATGAACGTCAAGGAGGCTTCTGACTATCTCGGGGTCTCGCCCGACACTCTCTACCGCTATGTGTACATGGACAAAATCCCAGCCTTCAAATTGGGCAACCGCTGGAAATTCAAAAGGACTATACTTGACCGCTGGATTGAGCGTAAGATTAGCCGCGGTGGAAATCGTCGGCGGAAAGCCAAGAGGTAAACACTGATGGGTCTGTTTGGCGGCAAGAAGAGCAAACCGCTTCTGGGCCTGGATATCGGTTCGAGCGCCGTGAAGGCGGTCGAGTTGAAAAAGACCAAGGAAGGCTATGAGCTTGCAGCCGTCGGCCTGGAGCCGTTGTCGCCGGAAACGGTGGTGGACGGCGCCATCATTGATGGCATCAGCGTCTCCAACGCCATTGAGCGCATCTACCAGAGCCAGAAGGTGCGGACCAAAGACGTTGCCACCTCGGTGTCGGGGCACTCCGTCATCATCAAGAAGATTACTCTTCCCCTGCTGGAAGCCGACGAGCTCTACGACCAGGTGTACGCCGACGCCGGCCAGTACATCCCCTTCGATATCGCCGACGTCAGCCTGGATTACCAGGTGTTGAAACCCACCGAGACCGGCGACGGCTACGAAGTGCTGCTGGTGGCGGTCAAGCGCGACAAGATCAATAACTACCAGAGCGCTTTGATTGGGGCCAAGCTCAGTCTCGCCTTGGTGGACGTCGACGCCTTCGCCCTGCAAAACACTTTCGAGATCAACTACGAGCCCGATACCGAGGCCACCGTCGCCCTGCTCAACATCGGCGCCAGCGTCATGAACATCAACATCATCCGCGGCGGCGTGCCCCTGTTTACTCGCGACGTTTCCGTGGGCGGGAATCAGTACACGGACGCCTTGCAAAAAGAGCTGGAGCTGAGTTTCGAGGACGCCGAAAACCTGAAAAAGGGCCAGTCGGTGGCCGGGGTGGGCGAAGACCAGAAGACTTCCGTGCTCAAGTCGGTCTCGGAAATCCTGGTGCTTGAAATCCAGAAAACCTTCGACTTCTTCCGCGCCTCCGCGGGCGCCCAGCCTATCAGCCACATTTACGCCGCCGGCGGCGCCGCCCGCACCCCGGGGTTGCTGGAGATGCTGCGCGAGGAGTTCCAGATGCCGGTGGATGAGATTGACCCCTTCCGCCGTATCACTTACAATCCCGGCAAGTTCAGCGACGAGTATTTGCGTGAAATCGCGCCCCGGCTGGCGGTTTCCGTCGGCTTGGGCCTGAGGAGCTTTGACGAAGCATGATACGCACCAACCTGCTGGGTCGTCCGCGTCCAAAGGTCAAGCGTCGTGTGGCCATCACCGGCGCTCTTCAGATTGCTTTGATTCTCATCCCCATCTCGCTGGGTCTGGTGTTGCTGGCCGGGGACTGGTACTTCACCGGGCGCCGCATCGCCGAACTGCAGAGAAACATTGAAGAGAAGAAAACTGAAAAGGCGCGCCTGGCTCAAGTGCAGCAGGAAGTCGAACGGTTCGAGAAGAGGAAGACGGAACTCGAGGGGAACATTGGAATCATCCGCGATTTGAAGGAGAACCAGTCGGGGCCGGTCCGGCTGCTTGAGGCCGTCCACGAAACGGTCAGCATGACCGAGACCCTGTGGCTCACTTCCATAGAGGAGAAGGGCGGGACCCTCGAGTTTAAGGGGCTGGCGGGCTCCGTCGAAGCGGTCGCCAACTTCATGACCAATCTCAGCCAGTCGGGTTTCTTCCAGAGTGTGGAGATCAAGGACGCGGTGCAGAAGCAGCAGAGAGAGGGCACCTCGAACTACGAATTTACCCTCCTGGTGAAATTTG
Organism: Candidatus Acidiferrales bacterium; assembly: GCA_050747425.1. Taxonomy (GTDB): domain Bacteria; phylum Acidobacteriota; class Terriglobia; order Acidiferrales; family 2-02-FULL-67-57; genus CAYTXK01. Next base: position 4,475 of record JBOGNW010000208.1, on the reverse strand, counting down.
GCGCGCCGCCCCCCGCCGAAGGCGCCAGCCCACCTGCCGCGGCTGGCGGAGCGGATTAGGAGGACGCCATGGCCCTTAGATGGCAAGAGCTGCCCTGGTACTGGCAGTTGACCGCGTACGCTTTGGTGGCGGCGGGTCTCATTGCCGCCGGCGAGCTGCTTCAGTTCTCCCCGGTCTGGGCCGCCCACAACGAGGAAAACACCAAGACGGCGGAATTTAGGAAACTGAGCGACGAAGTCAACAAGTTGCGGGTCTTCGAAGCCGACAAGAAACGCCTGGAGACCGAGCTAGCCTCCCTCGAAGAGCAATTGACCCGCATGCGCAACCTGGTCCCCAAGGAGAAGCAGACCGACGACTTCATGCGGCTGTTGCAGAACGTCTCCGGGAGCACCCAGGTGGCCTTGCGGCGGTTCACGGCCCGGGACGTGGTCATCAAGGAACTCTACGCCGAGATGCCGTTCGAGGTGGAGATGGACGGCTCCTACGCCAACGTGAAGGAGTTCTTCCGCAAGCTCTCCGACGCCACCCGCATCGTCAACGCCACCGGGTTGCAACTGAAGGGTATCGAAGGGGCCCGGGGCAAGTTTGACTACTCGCCGGGCACCAGCGTGGCCGGCCTTTGCCACTTGATCACCTATTACACCCCGTCGGAGGCGGAAGCGGCGGCGGCCGCCCCGCCGGGGAAAGCGGTCGCCCCCAAGGCGCCCGTTAAGGCACCGGCTAAAGCGCCGGCGAAACGCTAGGAGAAGGAGGAGCGCGGATGCGGCAGCGAACTCATCTCATCACCGCGTGGCGCGCCCGGGCTGTCTTTTTGGCCAGCCTGGCGGTTCTGCTTTGCCTGGCGGTATCCCTTCAACTGGGCGCTCAGGCAGCCGCGCAGACGCCCGCCCCGGCCAAGCCGATGGAAGCCAAGAAGCCCGCAGGCGCGGAAAAGAAGCGCGTGACCAATCTTCGCGACCCCTTCCGCAGTCCTGTGAGCCGGAACGAAGAGGGCATGGCGGGTCAAGCCCTGCCGCCCGGCAAGCGCGGCCTGGTCATCGCCCAGCTCAGCGTGGACGGTATCATCATCACCCCCAGCGACAAGATTGCGGTGGTGAACATGCGCGGCCGCAACCGCGCCTATTTCCTTCGGGAGCGCGACGAAGTCTGGAACGGCTACGTGGCCCGCATCACGGAAGATGGGGTTGTTTTTCGCGAACGAGCCACAGACGCTTTCGGGCAGCAATTTGAACGAGAAGTGACCAAGCAACTCACCGGGTCAGGAGCGAAACCATGATGCGTAAGCCATGGGGCGGACTCTGCGCCGCCGTCGTGTTCTTGGGCGTCGTTACGCTGAGCGCAATGAGCGCGCCCAAATCTTCGACGGAGGCCGGGCCGCCGGTCCGGCTGCTGGGGGTGGCTGCGGCCACCGCCTCCGGGGGCAGCGCCCTGGAGGTCGAGGTGTCGGGGCCGTTTACCTTCACCTCCTATCAGCCCAACGCCCGCGGCGTCATTGTTGACCTGGCGGGTGTGGTGGCCGAGCGCGCCTCCGGGCAATCGCTGGGGAAAGTTGCCTGGGTCGCGGGCTACCGCTTCTTGCCCTTCCGCAATGCCAGCGGCCGCCACGTGTTGCGCCTGGAGTTGACACTGGCCCAGGATTGCCCTGTCGAGGTCACGCAGCCGCAGCCCGCTCGGCTTCGCATGGCTTGCTCGGCCGCCGGGACTCCCTCGGCGCCGAAGCCTTCGGCGCCGTCTGCCCAGCCCACGCTCGTGCCGGTAAAGGCTCCCAGCGCCGCGCCGCGCAAGGCCGAGACGCCGGCTCTGGTCAGCAAGGTGGAAGTCCACAAGCAAGCCCAGGGCGTCACCATCAACATCGAAGCCAGCGGGGAGTTGCAGTACGAGGCTAGGACCTACGCTAACCCCACCCGTCTGGTGGTTGACCTCCCCGAAAGCATTCTTCGCGCGCGGCAACGCCGGTTTGCCGTGGACGCCAAGGAAGTAGTCGGAGTGCGGTTGGCCCAGTTCAAGGCCCAGCCTCCGGTCACGCGTCTGGTTGTCGATCTGGTGGCCTTAGTGCCGTATGAGATTACCCCCACGGCCGACGGTCTGACGCTCACACTGAAATCTCCTGAAGCTGCCTCGAATGAGCTTGTTCCCGTTGCCGTCCCGTCGTCTGAGCTAGCTCGCAAGGCTCCCGCTAAGAGGCAGCCGAGCGAAGAATCGCCGGCGCCACCGCTGGTAGCTTCGCTGGCCCCCATGATTCCGGCCAACCTGGCCCCTGAATCTCCGACGGCTTCGGAGCCGGCCGAGATCCCCGAGACGCAGAGCTACGCCGGGATGACCAACCCCGATCCGGCCGAGGACACCCAGGCGCAGGCAGCCATGCCCGGGCAGCAGGCGCCCCGCCGCTATACGGGAGAACCGATCTCGGTCAATCTCAAGGACGTTGACCTGAAGGACTTTTTCCGCCTCGTCCACGAGATCAGCGGCCTGAACATCATCGTTGACCCCAACGTGCGCGGCAACGTGACCATGGTGCTGATTGACGTCCCCTGGGACCAGGCCCTCGATATCGTGCTCAAGAACAACAGCCTGGGCAGCACCCTGGAAGGCAACGTCCTGCGCATCGCCACTCTGGGCACGCTGAAGAAGGAGCAGGAGGAGCAGAAGGACCTGGCCAAGGCCCGCGCCGAGGCCGTGGATCCCATCACGGTCACTCGTCAATTGAGCTACGCCAAGTCCGGCGACCTGGAGAACGCTCTCAAGCGCTTCCTTTCCTCGCGCGGGGAAATCATCCGCGACGACCGCACCAACACCCTGATTATCCGCGACATCCCCAGCGTTATCCCGGATATGGATAACCTGATCCAGCAGCTCGACCGCAAGTCCTTGCAGGTGGAGATTGAAGCCCGCGTGGTGAGCGCCAGCCGCGCCTTCGCGCGCGAGATCGGCTTCCAGCTCGCCACCTCCTTCAAGGCCACCGGCGGTCGCAGCGTCTTCGGCGGCGCTCTCGGAGCCAGCCCCTTGACCATGTCCGACCCGCCCCCGCCCCTGCAATCGGGTTCCTCCGCCGGCACCCAGCCGCTGTTCAGCGACTTCCGCGTGGGGACGGCGACTTCGGGCTTCCTCTATGGCTTCCGCTCCACCAACTTCGCCCTGGATGCCATCCTGACCATGGCCGAGTCGCGCAACATCGCCAAGGTGCTCTCCAAGCCCCGTCTGGTGACCCAGAACAACGTCGCCGCCAGAGTGGAGCAGGGTGACAAAATCCCCGTGCAGACGGTGGTGAACAACACCATTTCCACTCAGTTCATCGACGTGGTGTTGCGGCTGGTGGTGACGCCGCAGATCACGCACGACGGCACGGTCTTTCTCAACGTTCTCATTGAGAACACCGCCATCAACGCCGGTATTGACCGCATCAACGGCATCCCGGCGCTCTCCACGCAGTCCACCACCACCCAGGTCTTGATCCCGGATGGCGGAACGGTGGTCATCGGTGGTGTGATGGTGACTAACAACTCCACCAACATCGAGCAGGTGCCGCTGCTGGGCAGCATCCCCATCCTGGGCCACCTTTTCAAGAACACCCGGGTGGACACCACCACTACCGAGCTGCTGTTCTTCATTACCCCGCGGATTCTGCCTGGCTAGCTTCGAGCTACAAACTCCGGGAGGAGAGTCAAACACTCTCCTCCCTTTTTTATTTGCCCATGCCAACCCAGTTCATGCGTCTTCGTCGTCTCCGCCGTTCCCTGGTGGCAGGCAGGGGCGCCCTGCTGCTGACGCACTTGCCGAATCTGCTCTACCTCGTCGGCTTTCGCGGCACGAGCGGCGTTCTTGTGGTTACTCGCCGCGCCGTCGTCTTGTTCGTGCCCGGGCTCTACCGCGACCAGGCCCGCGGCGAAGTGACGGGCGCCCGCGTGCGCGTGGCGCCCGATCCCTTGCGGGCGGCAGCCGATTGGCTGCGCCGCTCGAACCTCCGCCGCGTTGCCTGCGAAAACCATCACCTTTCCGTGGCCCAGTTCGAACAGCTCCGGCAGTGGCTGGGCCGTGAGATCGAGCTCGCCGATGCAGAGTCACTTGCCGAGCGCCTCCGCGCCATCAAAAGCTCGGCAGAAATCCGGCAAATTCGTGCTGCTCTCGCCCTCACAGCTCGGGCCTTCGAGGAAGTGCTGCCCCTGGTGCGGCCGGGGGTGCGGGAACTGGAACTGGCGGCGGAGATCGAGTTCCGACTGAAGCGCTACGGGGCCCGCGGGGCGGCCTTCGAGACCATCGTGGCTTCGGGCCCGCGCTCGGCTCTGCCCCACGGGCGGGCAACCGCCAAGCGCCTGAAGAAAAATGAGTTGGTCATCTTCGACCTGGGTGCTATACTCGACGATTATCACAGTGATATGACGCGCACTGTCTACCTGGGCCGGCCGCCCGCCCGGGTCAAACGAATCTATGGTGCTGTCAAAGAGGCGCTGGAGCATGCCCACGCCGCCGTGCGGGCG
>JBOGNW010000207.1:0-3110 GCA_050747425.1 Candidatus Acidiferrales bacterium | reverse complement strand
GGACCATGATGGCGGCCATCAAGGGGAAAGCGAATTTCTTGTGCCATTGCACGCGCAGGCGCGTGGCTTCGAAGCCGCCCTGCTCGAGCTCGCCGATGTAGCGGCCGAGTTCGCGCCAGTTCATCTGGGCGGATTCGCGGACTTCCCGGTGGAAGTAAGCGGGAGGCTCGCTCAGCTCGGGGTGGCTCTCGATGACGAAGCTGTGGTAGGCCACGGTCTGATCGGGCCGGAAAGCGCGCTCCCAGCCTTCCTCCAGCACCCAGGCGCGCAGGTAGAGGTCCCAGTGAGCCCGCTGGGCGAACAGACGCCGACGGAGTGAAAAGCCCTCCGGGCTGAACTCGAGAACGTTCAGGCGGCCCAGCAGGTCTTTCTCGGGATCGAAGAAGGCGTAGTGATAGATGCGCGGCTCCTGGCCGAAAATCCAGCGGCGGTCAGTGCGGAAAATGGTTTGCGGCGGCCGGCCCTTGATCTGGTTACGCAGGATTTCCTGCTGCTGGTTGGCCTGGGGAAGGTAAGCGTTGTCGAGCCAAAAGAGAAGCGCCGAGCACCCCAGCCCCACAGCCAGCAGCGGCACGGCAATGCGATAGAGGCTGATGCCGGCTCCCTTGATGGCCACCAGCTCGTTGCGCTTACTGAGCACGGCCAGCTCGACCAGCACCCCCAGCAGCACCGCCAGCGGCAGCATCCAGTAGACGGCCTGCGGCAGCAGGTACCAGAGAAAGCGCGCCACCACCGACCAGGCGATGTGGTGCTCCGCGATTTCATCCACCAGCTCCACCAGAGTGAAAAAGCCGAATAAGAGCAGCAAGGCCAACAGCAGCAGCAGCGAGTGAAAAAGCACCCCGCGGGTGACGTAGAGGTCGAGCGTGGGCGGCAGGGGGAAAGAGAATCCGGAGCTGCGCTCCAGAGACGCTCCTACCGGCGCTGGAGCCGCGCGCGGGGCGGCCAGCGGCCTCCGCAGCGTTCTCCAGAAGGAACCCAGCGCTCGCCAGGCGGCCGGAGCCGGCGGTCTGGTTTGGCCGACCAATTGATAGGCAGCCAGAAACAGTAGGACGAGGTTGGCCAGCCAGACTCCCAGCCCGGGGGAAAGATTCCCCTGGCGCCCCAGGCGGTCGCCGACCAGGAAAACAAAGTAGTAGCCCGTTGCCACCCCCACGGCGGCGACGAAGCCGACGGCGCGGCCGGTGCGTTGCGCCGCCATCCCCAACGGCAGCGCAATCAGCCCAAACAGCAGGCAGGCGGCGGGCAGGGCCAGCCGCCGGTGGAAGTCCGCCCGGGCGCTGCGCCAGCGCTCGCCCTGCTGGCTCGAGCGCCAGAGCTCAGCCAGGCTCAAGGGGGCGTTGAGAGGCGCCTCGCCCATAGGATTTTTTTCCGGAAGCGGAATGACCAGCACACTCTCGGCAAAGGTAGAAACCGAGTAGCGGTCGGGGCGGTCGGCGGAATAGGAGTGGGTGCTGCCGTTCTGGAGATGGAGGCGAAGGGCGCGCAGCGCCGGCTCCGGCACCATCGCGCCCGCCTCGGCCACGGTCAGCGTGGGGTTCGAGGGCTGGGAGAGATTGGCCAGGAAAACACCCTTCCAGCGCCCGGCTCCCGGCTCGATGTCTTGCACGTAGAGGATGTGGTTGGGCAGCCGTTCGTCAAAAACCCGCGGCTTGATTTCGTAGGAGATCTGGCCGGCGGCCAGTTGGGCGTGAATCGCCAGCGCGCCTCGGGCCGCTCGCGGACCCCACCAGGCGGTGGCGAAGAGCGTCAGAAGGGCGCCGGCGGACGCGAAGATCAAGAGCGGGCGCAGCAGTCTTCCCAGCCCCACACCGGCGGCTTGCAGAGCGATGATCTCACTGTCAGCCGCCGCCCGGCTCAACCCCATCAGCAGCCCGGCCAGCACGCCCAGCGGGATCGCCCAGACCAGCTTCGCGGGCAGGGCGTAGAGAAGAAGCTGGCCCACTTGCGCCAGCGTCACGTTCTCGCGCGCCAGCAGCTCGCTCAGCCGGAGCACTTCGGGGGTCAGCAGGATGAAAAGGAAGACGCCCAGACCCAGCCCGGTGTAGCCGAGGATTTCGCGCAGCAGGTAGCGGTCGAGCAGCTTCAATCCCAGCCACGGCCAGGCAGGAAAGGGGACGGGCTTGGCCGCAGTGTTCACGCTCGCGATTCTAGCACGCGCAAGGGGGCGCTCCGAGAGGCGGCGGCCTTGCCTTCGCTCGGGACGGCGGCCACGGCCAGGGCGCGCGGGGAATTCCCCACCGGGATGAGCGTAACCAGGGAGCGGGTTCTCGTGTCCACCACGGCCAGATCGTTCGAGCCGGCATTGGCCACCAGCAGCGTCGTGCCATCAGGGGTGAGCGCGGTGGCGTCGGGGCGCGAGCCGACGGGAATGCTGCCCAACAACTGGCGGGTGGCGATGTCGAGCACAAAGATTTGGTCGGAGCCGAAGTTGGTGATGTAGAGCCATTGGCCGTCAGGCGCCGTCAGAACGCGCGCCGGCTGCTGGCCGGCGGGCAGCGGCTCAGTTACTTCGTTGGTGCGCGTGTTGATGACGCTGACACTACCCGAGTCGAAGTTGGCCACAAACAGCTCGCCGCCATCCGGCTTGACCACGAGGTCGGACGGGGTCTTGCCCACCGCGATGTTGGCCAGCAGCTCGCGGCGCCGCAGGTCCACCGCCGACACTTGGCCCGAGCCGGTGGCGGTGATGAACGCCTTGGAGTTATCGGCGAGGATGGCAATAGCTTCCGGCTCCGCGCCTACGGGGATGGTGGCCAGAATGGCGAGCGAGTTTGCATCCAGCAAGGACACGCTGGAGTCGCCGCGGTTGGAAACCACTACCAGGCGGCCGTCCGGGCTGACGCGCGCCAGCCCGGGCGCCAATCCCACGCGCACCGTGGCCTCGAGGCGCCGCTTCTGGCAGTCAATCACGCTGACGGTGTTCGAGCCCGAGTTGGCGACAAATGCCCGGCGCCCATCCGGGGTGAAATCCACGAAAAAAGGCCGCGCCCCCACGGGAATGCGGGCCAGCACTTCGCCGGTGCGAACGTCAAGGATGTCCACCTCGTTGCTGTCGGTGGCCACCACGTAGACTTCAGCCTGACGCGGGCGGGCGCGCACCCCGGTGG
>JBOGNW010000206.1:0-1969 GCA_050747425.1 Candidatus Acidiferrales bacterium | reverse complement strand
TGGTCCCCATTCCGTAGCCGCTGTAGCCCGGCGCCCCCGGCAGCGGCCACAAGTGCACCATCCCGATCACCGGCTTCGGCGCGCCGAACAAATCCGCCAGCGATTTCAGCCGCGGCCGCTCCAGCGCCTGCTTCCATTCGGGTTTGTTGACCATGGCTCCTCGCATGCTTTATTCCACCATCCGCTTGATAAGGGCGTATCTCACTCCCTCCCAGTCTTTCTTCAAGCGCGCTTTCTTCAGCAACCGCCATACTTCCGCGGGGCCGGGAAGCTGTTCGCCGGCTCCCACGACTGTCGCGGCTGCTGCCCCGGCAGCGTTGGCGACGAGCGCAGCCTCTTCGAGCCGCCAGCCGGCCAGACGCCCGTGCAGGAAGGCGGCGGTAAAAGCATCGCCGCAACCCGTGGTGTCCACTGTAGCCACAGGAAGCGAGGGTGCGGCGATTTCTCGCCCCTCCAGCCGAACCAGGCAGCCCCGCCGCCCACGTTTAACCACCAGCCGACGCAGCCCTGCGTGCTGCAACGCTCGAACGGCACGAGCACTTTTTCTTTCGCCGGTCAGGGCCGCCGCTTCTTCCTCGCTGAGGAAGAGAATATCCACCTGGCGGGCGACTTGCAAGATTGTGCCGCGAATGTCGCGCGCCGGCCCCATGCCGACGTCGAGGGACACCGCCAGACCGCGGCGGCGCGCTGCGGCCAGAAGTTGCTTTGCCGCTCTGGCTACGGGTCGGCTCAAGAAGTTGTAGCCCATTAAGTGCAGAGCGTCGGCCCCCCGCAGGCATCGCGCCGGCTGAATCGCCCCGGGGAAGAAGGCATTTGCTCCCCGGCTGCCAAAAAATGTGCGTTGCCCGCCGCGGGTGACGGGAATGAACATCAAGCCGGTGAGCGCCTGCGGGGTCGAGCGCACCGCCGAAACGTCCACGCCCTGCTGCTTGAGACGGCTCAGAACCAGACGAGCGAACGCGTCTCGCCCCGTCGTGCCCAGCAAGCGCGCGCGCTGGCCCCAGCGGGCCAGAGCGATGGCGGTATTGGCCCCCACGCCCCCGCCATGCATCGCCAGCGCCGCCGCCAGGTAGTCGTGCCCGAGACCGGTGAAGTTTCTGATGGGGGCGAGAATGTCCACGTTGATGTCGCCGAGGACGACGACGCGGCGGGGGGAGTGCGGCAAGTTCATGAGAGTAGGATTGTAACTAACTCGTGGGAGCTTGGCTCGCGCAGACTTAGCTGTCATTCTGAGCGCAGCCTGCCCCGATGCGTCGGGGCGAAGAATCTCTTGGCTTGCCCTCGGCTGGATTGTGTGTTTTCAAGTGTTTTGTTGATTCGATCGAGAGCTCGTCCTCCGGTTCCCTCTCATCTTTTTTGCCCTTGACACCCCTCGGGCAGGGGACTAGAATCCGCGCCGATTCGCGAGGGGTACTTTCCTGCACGGGGGGCGGACTGCGCTGCGTTTGGGAATGCCGAGTTCCAACCTTACCTTGAAGTCGCGGCAGAATTGCGAGGAGGGAATCATGTCGGTGACGCGTACGGGGAAAGTAGTGTTTTTCCTGCTGGTAGCGGTGCTGGTGCCGGCCGGGCTGCTGTTTGGCCAGGCGATAGAGAAGGGCGCTATCTCGGGCATCGTCAAGGACCCCAGCGGCGCCGTGGTGCCCAACGCCAGCGTCAAAGTCACCAGTGTGGCCACCAAGAGCCAGCGCACCACGACTACCGATTCCAATGGCCGCTACGTAGTCGACATCCTGCCCCCCGGCGAGTACACCATCGAAGTCTCGGCCAGCGGCTTTGCCACCACCATCGTTACGAACGCGCATGTCAGGGTGGGCCAGAGCCTGGTTCAAGACGTGGACTTGCAACTGGCCGCCGTCGGGCAGACCGTGGAAGTCACTGCCGCCGGCGGGCCGGTCGACAAAAGCGACGCTCTCGCCAGCAGCACCCTCAACCAAACCTATGTGGATCAGTTGCCGATCAATGGGCG
>JBOGNW010000205.1:0-3835 GCA_050747425.1 Candidatus Acidiferrales bacterium | reverse complement strand
GGGTTGGAGGTGGAGTGGCTTTGCAGGCGAATCATCGCCTGCGCCACCGGCTCGGGCGCCAGCGTGAAGCCGATGCGCCAGCCGGTCATAGAGAAAGTTTTGGAGAGCGACCCGGCTACGATGAGGTGCGGCTTGGCCTCGGGCAGGCTGGCGACGGAGAAGGGCGCGCCGTTATAAACAAAGTGCGAGTAGCACTCATCGGTCAAAAGCCAGGCGCCACGGCGGCGACAGAGATCGAGGATGCGGGCGCACTCTTCGGCGCTGACCACGGCACCGCTAGGATTGTTGGGCGAATTGAGGATGACCAGGCGCGTCCCCTCGACCCAGGCGCGCTCGAGATCAGCCCCGGTCAGGCGGAAGCCGTTCGACTCCTCGGTGGGCACCGCCACCGGGCGCGCCCCCACGTAGCGGGCGATTTCCGGGAAGCTGACCCAGAAGGGCGCGGGGATGAGAACGGCGTCGCCGTGGCTGAGCAAGGCGCTCGCGGCGTTGAAGACGCCGTGCTTGCCGCCCACGGTGACGATGCACTCCGAGGGCTGATAGCGGCTGCCCAGCTCGCGCGCGTGCCACTCGACCAGCGCCCGGCGCAGCTCAGTGGTGCCAGCGGCGGGCGTGTACTTGGTAAAATTTTGTTCGATGGCGCGGATGGCGGCTTGCTTGATGTTATCGGGCGTGGGGAAATCCGGCTCGCCGGGCCCGAAATCTACCAGATCAACGCCGCGGGCGCGCAGCCGCTCGGCTTCCTGCACGACGGCCAGAGTGGCCGAGACGCCGATGCGCTGCACGCGCTCGGCGAGCTTGATGCCATTGGCGACCGTTTCCGCCATGGGAGCGCACTAAGGCTAACCCAGTTCGGCGATGAATACAATTGACCGGCGCGCGGGGCCTAGGGGTTGGAGAGTGTGGCGCGCTGGGCCGCCAGGGGCGCGGCATCCTCAAATTCCCGCAGGATGGAAGTCACCATCTTGAGCGGGAAGGAGACGTGGACGATTTCATCGGAGGAGTCGACGTCAATGACCAGCGAGCGGCCCAGCTTGCGGATGCTCACGTGTTCGGTAGGCCCTTCGACTTCCACCAGGATGGCGTCGGGGCAGCGCGCCAGCTCTTCAGTGGCGGCTTTCAAGGCGGGGAGATAGGGTCCAAGCTCGCTGGCGGTGCGTCGGCGGTCTTCCGCGGGCATGAGCTTCAGAGCTACTGGCACGAGCACGGCGGGCACGAACAAGTTTACGCGGTTGCCGCCAGGCTTTTTCTCCAGCACATAGACGCGCAGCACACCCGAGCTGTAGGCGAAGCTGGCGAGTGCCACAAGGGCCAGGACGACCAGTCCCAGCCCTTTAGCAAAAACGGCAAATACAGTCTTGAGGCGCTCGGCCATCAGCGTGGCTATTCGGTGGTGGCTTTCGAGTCCACCCAGACGCGCACGTTCTCGTCGTCGCTTTGGACGGTGACCAGAACTTCCTCGCCGCCCGCGCCCAGAGCTTGCACCGCCGCCAGAATGTTCAGCTCGTCGGGCGCGGCGGACAGCAGAGCGTCCACCACCGCAAACGGAATCTTGACGTCGACGCGCTGGTTCTTGCCTTTGCGGTCGTCCACTTTGGCGATGAGGTAGCCGCCCTGCTTGGCCACGCGGATGTTTTCGTCGTTGCTTTCGATGGTCACGAACTCGCCGTCGCCCAGCGTGCGCATGGCCTCGAGCACGGCGCGGATGTCGATGCCCTCGATGTGGGCGTCGTGGATTTTGAGTTTTCCGCCTTGCATCTCATGAGCGGTGATGGCCGGCAGGATTTTTTCGGCCACCGCCAGGGGCACGTTGACGCGCACCGATTCGCCCTTCTCACCGGTTTTCTCCACGCGCACGTGCAGCCAGCGGTCGTTCGAGGCCGCCAGGGTGCCGAGGGGAGCCAGGATGACGGCGAGAGCTACAAGTGCCAGAACCAGTCCGGGTAGTGCTTTTTTCATGGTGTTGGACCTCCCTCTTTTTCCATGCTTCTAAGAACGAGAGGCCGGGGCTAAAAGTTCCCTCGGTTCAGTTTTTCGGCAGCTCTTGGCCCAGAAAGCGGAGGATTTCGAGAAAAGTGGGGTCCCCGGGCTCGGCCATTTTTTCCAGCGCCGTCATGTGTTTTCGACCCGGGAGTTCCTTCACCTCGACCCGGGCGCCGACGCGGTGCGCCGCCTCCTGGAACTCCAGGGCGTGCGCCCAACAGGGCGGATTAATTTTTTCCGCTTCTGCCACCAGGATGAGCATGGGCGGCAGGTGCGGGCCGACGTGGTAATAGGGCCAGGAATTGCGGAAGACCGCGAAGCTTGCATAGGTCTTCCCCTCGTCGGTGCGGGCAAAGTTCTTCTCAAAGGATTCCTGGCCGCCGGCCTCCTTCATCCAATGCTCGATATGGAGGATAGTCCCCATCACCACCGTGCCGGCGATGTCGCGGGCGGACAGGCCGTGGGCCTGCAAGTAGCTTTCATCGGAGGAGACCAGCGCCACCAGGCGGGCACCCGAGCTGTGGCCGGCGAGAAAAATCTTGCCGGGGTCGCCGCCGCGTACTCGGATATTTTTCTTGAGCCAGGCGAAGGCCGCGGCGACATCAGTGGGCTGGGCGGGCCAGGATTGGTCTTCGAGCAGCCGGTAGCTCGTGGTGGCGCAGCCCAGCCCGGCCTTCACGAAATTCTGGCAGATTTCCGGCAGGTGAAACTCGGTGCGGTCGCCTGCCTCCAGGCTGCCGCCGTGCACGAAGAGAATGGTTGCGAAACCTGGCTTCTTAGGCAGGTAGAGATCAAGCTGCTGACGGTGCCCGCCGCCGGGCACGTAAGGAATGTCCAGCTCCTGGTGCGCCGCTTGAGCGAGCGCCGATGTTCCCAATGCACAGCCGAGGAAGAGGGAGGGCAGAATCCCGAAATGCATAGGACGAGGCATAGATTCCTGCTCTTCTACTTACGCCCTTGGTAAGAGAAAGTTCCCGTGGGCTGCTACTTCGAGGCCATTAGCTTGGCGCGGATGCGCTCCTCGACCACGGCCGGCACCAGGTCTTTGATGGAGCCGCCCAGGCGGGCGACTTCTCTGACCAGGCGGGAGCTCAGGTAACTGTAGGCCTCGGCGGGGAGCATGAAGACGGTTTCCATGTTGGGCTCGAGCTGGCGGTTCATCAGTGCCATCTGCAGCTCGTACTCGTAGTCGCTAACGGCGCGGATGCCGCGCAGCAACACGCGCGCGCCTTTGCTGCGCGCGTAATCCACCAGCAGCCCTTCGAAGGTGTCCACCTCCACGTTGGGCAGATGGGAGACGACCAGATCGAGCATCTCGACCCGCTCCTGCTGGTTGAAGAGGGGATCTTTTTCCGGGTTTACGAGCACGGCCACCACCAGGCGGTCGAAGAGGTTTGACGCCCGCTGGATGAGGTCCAAATGCCCGTTGGTCACCGGGTCGAAGGAGCCGGGGTAGATGGCGATAATTTGTCGCACTCTGGCGAGGATTGTAGCGCAAGAAGGGAGAGAAAGGGAGGCAAAGGCCAGCCGGCGAGGGCGGCTATTTCTTCTTGCTCAGGCCGAGGACGAGAAGCGCCGCGCCGCCGGCGAGGACCAGCCCGCCGACCAGCGGCGGGATGACGAGGGTCTTTTTTTCCTTGAAGGTGGCCTCCATGGGCCCGAGCTGCACGTCGTGTTTCTCGGTGGTGTAGGTAATCTCGCCCATCCAGAGCGCAAAGATTCCCAGGACGATCAGGATGATGCCGGCGACGACCAGTGCTTTCATCGGCGCTCCTCCTCCTAGCTTGGATGCGGCGACCTCAGCCCTTGCGGATGAAGCGCAGCAGGAAAAGCAAAACCAGCGCACCCACCA
>JBOGNW010000204.1:0-3651 GCA_050747425.1 Candidatus Acidiferrales bacterium | reverse complement strand
GATCCCGCGGCCCAGCCGCGCGTCGTCGGCCTCAGAGAAATCCCCGACAACCTGATGGCGCTCGACATCGGTCCCAAAACTATTGCCGCTTTTACCGCCGCGCTGCGCCGCGCCAAGACGGTGGTTTGGAACGGCCCCATGGGTGTGTTCGAGTGCCCGCCCTTTGCCGAGGGCACGCTGGCAGTAGCGCGGGCGCTGGCGGACTCGGGCGCGACGTCCATCGTGGGGGGCGGCGACTCCATCGCCGCCGTGCAGCAGGCGGGCCTGGCAGATAAAATGACGCACATCTCCACGGGCGGCGGCGCTTCGCTGGAATTCCTCGGGGGGCGCACGCTGCCGGGGGTTGAAGCGCTCACCGAAAAATGACGTTATAACGTCAACAAACGGCGTCCAATCATGCCGGAATTGCGGGGGAGGCAGCGACGGCGTCCAACCATGGCGGAATTGCGGGGGAGGCAGCGACGGCGTCCAACCATGGTGGAATTGCGGGGGAGGCAGCGATGCGGCGGCCGGTGATGGCCGGGAACTGGAAGCTTTACAAGACCTGCGGCGAGACGCGCGCCTTCTTCGAGAAGTTCAAACCCCGGGTGGCGAGCGCCAGCCACTGCGACATTGTCATTTGTCCCAGCTTCACCAACCTGGCGGCGGCGGCGGAAGCGATGCGCGGAACCACGATGGCGCTGGGGGCACAGGACCTGTACTGGGAAAAGCAAGGCGCTTTCACCGGCGAGGTCTCGGCGGGGATGCTGGTGGACGCCGGCTGCCGTTACGTCATCATCGGGCATTCCGAGCGCCGGCAGTTTTTCCATGAGACCGATGAGACGGTGGGCCGCAAAATCGGGGCAGCGCTCGAGGCCGGGCTGACGCCCATCGTTTGCGTGGGTGAGATGCTGGAAGAGCGCCGCGGCAACGCTACCGAAGCGGTGCTGACGCGCCAGTTTGGCGGGGCCTTCAGCGCGTTGACCGCTTCGCAATTCGACCGTATCATCATTGCCTACGAGCCGGTGTGGGCCATCGGCACAGGCCAGACAGCCACGCCGGAGATGGCGGCCGAGGCGCATCGGTTCGTGCGCGGGCTGGCTGCGGAGCGGTTCGGGACGGAAGCGGCGCAGGCGTTGCGCCTCCTGTACGGCGGCAGCGTCAAGCCGGACAACGTCAAGGGGCTGATGGCGCAGGCGGAGATTGACGGGGCGCTGGTGGGAGGCGCCAGCCTGGAGCCGGAGTCGTTTGCGGGCATCGTGAATTTCTAAGGGGACAGAATGGGAGAGAGAGCTTATTGGATCATCGCCTCCGTGTTGACCGCGGGGCTCATTTATGTCGGGGTGCGCTACTCCCCGCCGGTGCTGAGCGTCTTCCACGTGCTGGTCAGTTCGGTGCTGATGATCGTCATCCTGCTGCAAAGCGGGCGGGCGGCCGACCTGGCGGGCGCGTTCGGAGGCGCCGGCTCGCAGACCGCCTTCGGACCGCGGGGCGCCGCGACGTTTCTCTCCAAAGCCACGCAGTTTCTCGCCGTGGTTTTTATGCTGACTTCGCTGGCGCTGACCGTAGCGTCCACGGGGTCGCGCGCGCAATCAGCGATTAAAGAGACGGCGCCGGCCACCGAGACCGCGCCGGCTCCCACCGGACAAACTCCCGCGCCGCCGCCCGCGGGCCAGCAGCCTCCTGCCCAGCAACCGCAGGGCGAGAAGCCGCCCGCGTCCTCCCCGCCGCCCAAGTAGTAGTGCTCTTGGTTGGCGGCGAGGCGAGGGTTTACAGCCGGTACAGCTTTGGCTAGAATTTCCCTCAGTGCGGAAGTGGTGGAACTGGCAGACACGCCGTCTTGAGGGGGCGGTGCCGAAAGGCGTGTGGGTTCGAATCCCACCTTCCGCACCAAACTTTTCTGCCGCCAGTTATTTTCCTCTATGCGCTGGGTTTGTCCTCGTTGCCAGGCTGCGGTGAGCGTGGCGCTGAATGAGTGCCCGTTCTGCCCGCCGCTGGCGGGCGCCGAAGCCGGCGAGCCAGCAGCCATGCCTCTGGCTGCTGCGCCTAAACAACAGGAAACCGCAGCGCGCGCCATGGCAGCGGCCGGGAGTGCGGCGACCGCGGAGCGGCCACGCGCCTGGCGGGCCTCCGAGGAAGAAAGCCCGTACTGGCGCGGAGCCAAGATGGGCGTGGGATTCGTGCTGGCGGTGGTGAGTCTTTTGCTGCTGCTGACGGCGCTGCGAACTTGGGTCTCGCCGGACTCGGGCTGGAAGTCGTGGCTGGAGCGGTTGTGGCCGTGAGCCGGCCGCGGCGCGGCCGTTCCGCGCTTGACTTCCGCTTGAGCGTGTGTTCGGATTAGCCCGCCAAGCGGAATTTTCGGGGGACACGACCATGGCCACGCCCAAACTGGTGCGAGAAATCATGACGACGGAAGTGGCTACGCTGGATTACGACGCCAAGCTGCTCGATGCGGCCTTACAGATGCGCTCCAGCGGCTTCCGCCATCTGCCGGTGATCAAAGACGGCCGGCTGGCGGGAGTGATTTCAGACCGCGACGTGCATCGTGCCTCGCCCTCGATTTTCAGCGACATCACCCCGGAAGAATACAATCGCCTCTTCGAGACCACGCCCATCGCCAAGGTGATGGCGCGTGAGCCGACTACCGTCAGCCCCGACACTCCGGTGCGCGAGGTGGTACAGTTGATGCACGAAAACAAAGTCGGCTCTGTGCCGGTGGTGGATGGGGAAAAGCACCTGGTCGGAATTGTCACCACCACCGACCTGCTGCGGGTTCTCAACGACCTCCTGACGGAAGCGTGAGCCGGGCGCTTCGCCTTCCCTTAGATTGGCGAATGAGGTTGCGCCGCGCGGCGCCGGCGGCTAGAATTTTTCTGTCGGTCCCCGAAGGGAACGAATGGCCACACCACCGCGCGTGAAGGAAGAGCGGGCCCGGGCGCTCCGCGAGCGCACTCACGGGCTCACCCCCGAAACGCTGGTGCGTCTCTATCGCACCATGTATCTCTCGCGACGACTCGACGACCGCGAGATGCAGTTGAAGCGCCAGCAAAAAATCTTTTTCCAGATCAGCGGCGCCGGGCACGAAGCGGTCCTAGTGGCCGCGGGCTTGGCGCTCAAGCCCGCCTACGACTGGTTCTATCCCTATTATCGCGATCGCGCCCTCTGCCTGCTGCTGGGGATGACGCCCTACGAGCAGTTGCTGGAAGCGGTGGGCGCAAAGGACGACCCCAACTCCGGCGGCCGGCAGATGCCCTGCCACTGGGGCCACAAGCAGCTCAACATCGTTTCGCAATCCTCGCCCACCGGCACGCAGTGGCTGCAGGCCGTGGGTTGCGCTGAAGCCGGGCTGTATTTCAACGAGCTGCCCGCCGCAGCCCAGGCCCCGCCAGCCCCGCCAGCGGCGGGGCAGGCAGCGGGGGCACGTTTTGAGCGGGACGAAATCGTTTATGTCTCGGGCGGGGACGGCACCACCAGCGAGGGTGAGTTTTTCGAAGCCCTGAACAGCGCCTGTATCCGCCAGCTGCCGGTGCTTTTCCTGATCGAGGACAACGGCTACGCCATCAGCGTGCCGGTGGAGGTGCAGACGGCGGGGGGAAGCATTTCCAAACTACTGGTTGCCTACCCGGGGCTGAAAATTGAGACCTGCGACGGCACGGACCCGCTGGAGAGCTA
>JBOGNW010000203.1:0-4030 GCA_050747425.1 Candidatus Acidiferrales bacterium | reverse complement strand
ACGCGCGGGCGGGCGACGCCGAACATCACCCGATAGTACACCTCGCCCATGATGGCGAATTGCTGCAAAAGCTCGGGCGGGCAGTCCACGTTGGCACCCACGTCCACCAGCACGGCGGCGGTGCCGCGCTTGGTGGGGAGGACGGAGGCCAGGGCGGGACGGTCCACGCCGGGCAAGACGCCCAATTCCATTTTGGCGGCGGCCATGGCGGCACCGGTGTTGCCGGCGGTGATCACGGCATCGGCTTTGGTGTCGCGCAGCAGGCCGACGGCCACGCGGACTGAAGCGTCGGGCTTGCGCCGCAGGGCTTTGACCGGACTCTCGTCCATGGCGATGACTTCCCGGGCGGGGACGATTTCGAGAGAAAGATTTTTCGTCGTGTGGCGAGCCAGCTCGCGCGCGAGCACCTCGGGCTGTCCGACCAGCAGCAAGCGGGTGCCGTATTCGCGCGCCGCCAGCACGGCGCCGGCGACTTCCGCCTGCGGGGCGTGGTCGCCCCCCATCGCGTCCACAGCAATGGTGGTCATTGAGGGCGCCGCCCTCCGGCCTCCCGAACCATCGAGATTATTCGGTTTCCACTGCTACCACGGCACGCCCGCGGTAATAGCCGCAGTGGGGGCAGACGCGATGGGGGAGCTTGGGCTCGTGGCAGTGGGGACACTCGCCAATGGTGCGCGCCCGCAGGGCGTCGTGGGTGCGGCGCTTGTCGCGGCGTGCGCGGGAATGGCGTCGTTTGGGATTGGGCATAAACCCTCTTTTCTAGGCTCTCAGATTTTCGACGGCTCTTTTCTCTTCGCCAACCAGTCGGCCAGGGGCGCCAGGCGCGGGTCGGGCTGGGGCCGGCCGCAGCGGCAGCGCTCCCGATTCCGGTTGGCGCCGCAGCGCGGGCACAGCCCCTGGCACTCCTCTCGGCACAAAACCTTTATCGGCAGCGCCAGGTGGACCTGCTCGGCCAGCACATCGGCGAGAAAAAACCCCTGGCCGGTGAAGAAGCCGATGTCGGCGTCCTCGGGCCTCAACTCAATTTCCTCCTCGCGGCTGATGGTGGCCACGGGGCGGTAGTGAAGGTCAAAGCTCGGCGCCAGTTCCTCCACCACCGGCTCCAGGCAGCGGGCGCAGGCCAACTCCAGCCGGGTCGCCAGCCGCCCGACAATGTGAATCTGGCGGCCCGCCAGCTCCGCCACTACCTCCGCGCGCAGCGGGCCGGCCTGGCGAAAATCCCGCGTGCGGAAATCAATCGTTCCGGGAGCGAATTCTTCCTGGAACGTGAGCTGGTGTTGCTCGAGTTCCCTAACGCCGATAAACATCGCGGCGTGTCTATTATACGGGGCCTTCCCGCCCCGCAGCAAGTAAGGCCGGTGCTCAGCGGGTTTCGCGGGCCGGGGAGCCCAGTTGTTCAGCATGGACGCGGAAGAGATAGGTGTCGGTCATGCCGGCGATGTAGTCACAAGCGACGCGGTGGACGGGCAGGGTTTGGGTCTGCTCGTAGTAGGGCCGCGGGAGCCGCTGCGGATGCTGACAATAGAGCAGGAATAGCTCTTCGACCGCTTGGACGGCGGGGTCGCGCTCTTCCAGGATTTGCGGATGGTTGTAGAGGCGCCGCCAGAGGAAGTCTTTGAGTTGGCGGTTCTCGGTGGCCCCGGCCGACGAGAAACCGATCAGGCGTCGCGGATGCCGGCGGACGGCTTCCACGGAGTTAATGTGGGTTTCGGCCAGCGTGCGGCGGGTGGTTTCTAGCAGGTCAGTGGCTAGGCGGTCGATGAGGCGGCGCAAGGCTTCGTTGAATTGCAGCTTGGGAGAGGCGGTGGAGTACTGCCGCGCGACTTCCGACCACACTCCGCCGAACACGGGCACTTGCTCGGCAATGGTGGCGTAGGGGAAGAGCCGGGCCTCGGCGCCGTCGTCGAGGTCGGCGGTGTTGTAGGCAATCTCGTCGGCGAGGTCAATAAGCTGGGCTTCAAGCGGGGGGCGCTCGGCGAGGCGGTACTCGGCCAGCTGGGGAAATTCCTCTGGCGAGTAATCGCGCGAGTGTTTGATGATGCCTTCGCGCACCTCGAAGGTGAGGTTGAGGCCGGGGAAGTCGGCGTAGCGCTGCTCGAAATGCTCGACGATGCGCAGGGCATGCAGGTTGTGGTCGAAGCGCTCCCCGCGGGCCTGCATCAACTGGTTGAGCTTGTGCTCGCCAGCGTGGCCGAAAGGCGGATGGCCGATGTCGTGCACCAGCGCCAAAGCCTCGGCGAGGTCGGTATTCAGCCCCAGCGCGCCGGCCAGGGTGCGGGCGATTTGTGCGACCTCGAGCGTATGGGTCAGCCGGTTGCGGAAGTGGTCGGAGTAGCGCCGGGTGAAGACCTGGGTCTTCGCCTCCAGGCGCCGGAAAGCGCGGGCGTGAATGATGCGGTCGCGGTCGCGCTGGTAGTCGTTGCGATAGGGGTGGGGCGGCTGCGGGTAGCGGCGGCCGCCGCTGTGGGCAGCTTCCAGCGCATAGGGGGCGAGAGACATCGTCAAGACCCTGTGCGTGCCATCCTACACTGCGGTGGCGATGGGAGGAAAAGAATCAGGGCTGCGCGGGCGCAGGCGCCGCCGGGGGCGGGGCGGGCAGCAACTCCATCCGCCGCGTGGCTTCGGCGGCGATCTCGGTGTCGGCGTACTCGCTTTTCACCTGGTTGAGGAGGCGGCGGGCCTCGTTGGGGTCATCCTGGGCTTTGAGGGTCGCCAGCTCGAGCAGCGCCAGCCCTTTGGGCACGGTTTCGGTGGGCTTTTCGGCCAGCTCACGGTAGAGCTTCTCGGCGTCCTTCGGCTTGCCCAGCTTTTGATAGAAACCGGCCAGGGTGAGCTTGGCGGCGGCGGCGGCGTTGGCGTTGCGGGTCTGGGCCACCCTTTCGAGGGTGGCGACAGCGGCCTGGGTGTCGCCGAGCTGATCCTGGCAGAGCGCCTGGTAATGCCCGGCTACCAGCCCCGACTGAGTGCGGGGGTATTCGCTGTGCACCTGAGTAAATTCTTTCAGCGCCGCCTCATATTTCTCGCGCTCGCTCGGAAAAGACTTCTGCGCCGCTTCGCCCGGCAGCGGCGGCAGGCCGGCCTGCACGGGGGCCTGGTAGGTCAGCAGGGCTTCGAGCAGGGCGGCGCTGGCGCGCTCTTCCTGGCGCTGGCTCCACCAGTAGAGGCCGCCCACCGAGCCGCCGCCGGCCACAGCAATCAGGGCCAGGGCCAGCAGGCTGCGCCAGCGGTCTTCGACCCAGAGCAAGGCGGCGTCGAGCGAGTCAATAAACTCGTCGTGCTTCAGTTCTTGGCGTTGAATGCGTGCCATGGAGTCTCGGTTGTTCTCCGTGCGCGGCGGGAAACTAATGATGCTAACAGCGGCCTTGGAAAGGTGTCAAATTGTCAAAGCAGATTCCTCACCCCGCGAGAAAGCGCGGGGCAGGCCGCCAGGGCAAGCAAGGGTTCCCTTCGGCTTCGCTCCCCTCGACTGCGCTCGGGATCTCCGCTTTGCTCCGACAGGGCAGGCGGAATGACAAATTTAATTAGGGTTGCGGCGGGCAGGCAGGAATGCCCGGTGAGCTTGACAGGGGTACGAGCGGCTTCCAGAATGGGCGCCGCCGCCGATTCCACACCCCGAGGAGCCACTGATGAGCGCGACGCCTGCCGCCAATCCCCGCGAGATTGTTGACCGCAGCTTTCAGTTGGCCGCCGAGCGGCTGGGTCTCACGGCCGAGCAGCAGATGCTGCTCAAGATTCCCTTCCGCGAGGTCCGGGTCGAGGTTCCGGTGCGGCTGGACGACGGCTCGCTCAAAGTTTTCATCGGTTTTCGCATCCAGCACAGCGGAGTGCGCGGGCCGGCCAAGGGCGGACTGCGCTACCACCCGGCGGTGGACGCCGACGAAATCCGCGCGCTGGCCGAAGCCATGACCTGGAAGACGGCGGTGGTCAACATTCCCTTTGGCGGCGCCAAGGGTGGGATTGCCTTCGATCCCAAGACGTTGTCGCGGCGCGAGCTGGAGGGCGTTACCCGCAAGTTTGTGGCCCGCATCCA
>JBOGNW010000202.1:0-5413 GCA_050747425.1 Candidatus Acidiferrales bacterium | reverse complement strand
TTCCTTCCGAAAAGAAGTCGGGGTAGCGGCTGCGGGTCGGTACCCGTGTGTCGGCTAGGCCGCTACCCCGTGATGAGTGGGTTGCCTATCTGGTTAATAAGACGGATTTCAGAGGAAAATGTTTCATGGCTTCGTTGTCTGAGGTGGGAAAACCTCTCCCATTTTGGGAAAGCCTCGAAAGTATTCAGGTGCCGATGTCCTCTAACTACATCTGCTGCAGTGTATTAGGTACCCGCTGATTGGTGTCGGAATTGCTGAGCAGAAGGGGAGGGGAGGACTTTTACCTGTCAGAGGGGGTAGGAATGAGGGTCGCCCGAAATTCCCGCCAAGCGGCTAACGGCGCTCGTTGTTCCGGGAAACACGCAAGCGCGGTCAAGGTTCTTTGCGCTTTCCTGGTGGCGACGGGTTTGGCCGGGGCGCAGGAAGCCACACAGGAACAGCGGTGGCGCGAACTGACGAAGATGAGCCTGGAGGAGTTGGCCAACCTGGAGGTGACGACGGCCTCGAAGAAAGCCGAGAAGCGCTCCGAAGTACCGGCCGCTATCTACGTGGTGACGCAGGAAGACATTCGGCGCTCCGGTGCCACCACGCTGGCTGACCTGCTGCGCCTGGCGCCCGGTGTGCAAGTCGCGCAGCAGGACTCCAACAAGTGGGCCATAGGCATGGGGGGGTTCACCAGCCGCCTGGCGCGTTCGCAACTGGTGCTGATGGATGGACGCAACGTCTACACGCCGCTCTTTGCCGGAGTTTACTGGGAAGTGCAAGACACCTTGCTGGAAGACATCGACCGAATTGAAATCATCCGCGGTCCGGGCGGGTCGTTGTGGGGTGCGAACGCGGTCAATGGCATCGTGAACGTGATCACCAAGGAGGCCAAGGGGACTCAGGGGAGTTTATTGAGCGCCGGCGGGGGAGTGGTCGAGCAGGGTTTTACCAGCTTCCGGTATGGCGGCAAGCGGGGAGAGAACCTGCATTACCGACTTTACGGGAAACTCTTCAGCCGGGCTCCCGGTTTCCACGCCAACGGGGATAACTTTGACGACTGGCGCATGGGCCAGACGGGTTTGCGAATGGACTGGGCCCACGGCGAGCGCGACCGCTTTAGTCTCCAAGGCGACTTCTACCGGGGCGAGACAGGGCAGAGGAGCGCCATCACCGTCCTTTCTCCGCCCTCCTCGATGGCCGTCGAAGGCAATGCCCACCTCTCGGGCGGAAATGTGCTGGCACACTGGGAACGTCCCCTGGGGAGCGGCGCCGCCCTAAGCCTGCAGAGCTATTACGACCACACCCACCGCCAGGAACTCACCTTTCGAGAAAATCGCGACACCTTCGAGCTTGACTTCCAGCACAATTTTCCTCTCCGGGCGCGGAACGGAATTAACTGGGGCTTAGGATACCGCGTTACCTCAGGAGATTTTCAAGGGGTCGCTCCCACCTTGGCCTTCTTGCCCCCGCGGCGCACCGACCAGCTGGTCACCGGCTTCTTTCAGGATGAGATCGCGCTGGTCGAGGGTCGGCTGCGCCTGACCGTCGGGTCAAAGTTCGAACACAATGGCTACAGCGGGGCTGAAGTGCAACCGAGCCTGCGCCTATTGTGGTTGGTGGGAGCACGGCAAAAAATCTGGACGGCGGTCTCCCGCGCCGTGCGGGTACCATCCCGGATTGAGGACGACATCCTTATCACCGCCCTGCTAAACCCCGCCGTGCCTGCCTTCGCGCGCTTTCTGGGCAACAGGCAGTTCGAGTCGGAAAAGCTGATCGCCTACGAAGCGGGCTATCGAGCCGAAGCCACCGCTCGGCTCTACATCGATCTGGCCACCTTCTATCAGGACTACGACGATTTGCTGAGCATTGAACCGGGCACGCCGTTTCTCGAATCCTCCCCGGGGCCGCCGCATCTGGTCCTGCCGTTCTCCTTCCGCAACCGGATGACGGCCGAAACCGCGGGGCTAACCGTGGCCCCCGAATGGAGGCCGACAAGCCGGTGGCGATTGGCCGGGGCCTACACCTACCTCAGCCTTAACCTGAGGAAGAAGGCGGGCAGTCTCGACACCTCAACCGAACCCTCTGCGGAGGGTTCCAGCCCTCACCACCAAGTCTCCCTGCGCTCTTTTCTCGACCTACCGCACCATCTGGAGCTTGATACGCTGTTCCGTTACGTCGGCGCGCTTCCCAGTCAGAAGGTGGCCAGCTACCCCAGCGCTGATCTGCGCCTGGGGTGGCGGCCCACGGAATACCTGGAATTCTCCCTCGTCGGTCAGAATCTGCTGCAGCCGCACCACCCGGAGTTCGGCGGGGGCACGCAGGTGAGGCGCGGAGCCTATGGAAAGATGACATGGCGATGGTAATCAGCGGCCGAGAATCGGCGGCCGGTAACCCCCGGAGGGATTTCTTCTCCAGGACGACCGCGGCCCCGGCAAACCGACGCAGAGGTCCCCCCCGGACCTTTGTCGGAGTACTGGTCTTAGGGATTTTATTAGCGGAGGCCGGTGGTTTCTCCCGTGCCTGGGGGCAAGCTTCGCCTCCGACCGAGTACGACGTCAAAGCCGCCTATCTCTACAACTTCGGCGGCTATGTGAAGTGGCCGGTGGCGGCGCTGGCCCGCGAGGGTGATTTTTTGTTCGTCTGCTTGCTGGGAGACGACCCTTTCGGTTCCACGCTCGACGAGATGTTGAAGGGAAAAACCGCCCACGACAAGAAGCTGAAGGTTCGACGGATCAGTGAGCTTGATAGAGCCGCGGACTGCCACATCCTTTTCATTGGCTCATCGGAAGAAAGCCGTCTGGCCGAAATCTTGACTGCCGTGCAGGGACGGGGGGTTCTGACGGTGGGCGAGATGCGGCGGTTCGCGCAGCGGGGCGGCATGATCGGCTTCATCCTCGAGGGGGGACGGGTGCGTCTTGAAATCAATCTGGAAGCCGCCCAAGGGGAGGGGTTCTCGCTGAGCTCGCAGTTGCTCAAATTGGCCAGGGTCATCGGGGTCCCTCGGCCCTCGGGAGATTGAATCTCGATGCTCAGTTTTCGCGAGGCGTCCATCAAGAAAAAGCTGACCTGGATGACCACTCTGGCCAGCGGCACCGCCCTGCTCCTGGCCACCGGTGCCTTCGTGGCCTATGAGTGGGTTACCTTCCGGAGCTCTTTGGTGCAACGATTTTCCACCCTGGCGGAGATCATTGCCTCCAATGTCGCTTCGACTCTGGTGTTCAATGACCCAGACGCGGCCACAGAAACCCTGGCGGTGCTGCGGGCAAGACCGCAGATCCTTTGCGCGGGGGTTTACACTCGCGACGGGCGGCCTTTCGCCGCCTATTGGCGGGACGGCGACGACTCCGCTCGTTCTCTGCCGCCGTTGCCCTCTGATCAGAGTTTAGAGGCGCGATTCGTGGGTCGGCGGCTGGAGGTGTTTGACCCGGTTTGGTCCCAGGGACAGGTGGTGGGCACGGTCTACATCCAGTCCGACCTGAGCGAGCTGGACGCGCGCCTGAAGAGCTACGCCGGCATTGTCGTCGTCGCCCTGTCTCTGTCTTTCCTCGGGGCGCTTGCGATCTCCTCCCGGCTTCAACGGCTGATTTCCCAACCTATCGTGCGGCTAGCCGAGATCGCGCGCGTGGTCTCGCGTGACAAGAACTACTCCATCCGGGCTCCCACCGGCAGCCGGGACGAGACCGGGCTGTTAGTGGAGGCGTTCAACCACATGCTGGGGCAAATCGAAGAGCGGGAGACTGCTCTGCGACAAGCCCACGGTGAACTCGAGCGCCGGGTTCAGGAACGCACCACCGAGCTGGAAGCCACCAACAAGGAACTGGAAGCCTTCACCTACTCGGTCTCTCACGACCTGCGGGCGCCGCTGCGCCACGTGGACGGCTTCTCCAAAATCTTGCTGGAGGAATACGGCCCGCAGCTCGACGCCAACGCGCAGCGCTACCTGAGCCGAGTGCGGCAGGGGACGCAGAACATGGGGCAGCTCATTGACGACCTGCTGAGCTTTTCGCGGCTGGGGCGGCAGCCGGTGAACTGGCAGGTGAGCGGGCTGAACTCGGTGGTAGAGGGAGTGGTGAACAGCCTCAAGCCAGAGACGGAAGGCCGAGCCCTCGAGTGGCGGATTGGGGCGTTGCCGTTCGTCGAGTGCGACCCGCTGCTGATGAAGCAGGTGTTCGCCAACCTGCTCTCGAACGCGGTGAAGTACACCCGCCCGCGCAACCCCGCCATGGTCGAAGTGGGGGCGCAGTCCGAGAATGGCCGGCCGGTCATCTACGTGCGCGACAACGGGGTGGGGTTTTCGATGAAGTACGCCGGCAAGCTGTTTGGGGTCTTCCAGCGGCTGCACCGCCCGGAGGACTTCGAAGGCACGGGCGTCGGTCTGGCCACGGTGCAGCGCATCGTCCACAAACACGGCGGGAGGGTGTGGGCGGAGGCGGAACTCGACAAAGGCGCCACCTTCTATTTCACCCTGGGCTCAGCCGGGGCGGAGCCGCCGGCGGGCGCCCAAGACAAATTCTCGGAGGTGAGGAATGAACCATGACGAAGTGGAGATTCTGCTGGTTGAGGACAATCAGGACGACGTGGAATTGACCCTGCACGCCTTGAAGAGCGAGAAGGTTCGCAACGTGATTCATGTGGCGCGAGACGGCGAGGAAGCCCTGGACTTTCTCTACGGCCGGGAGGGCGACAAGCAGCGCCCCCAGCGCAACCAACTACGGCTCATTCTGTTGGACCTGAAGCTTCCCAAGGTGGATGGCCTGGAGGTGCTGCGGGAGATCAAGAGTAATCCTCGCACGAAGCCCATCCCAGTGGTGGTGCTGACGTCGTCCCGCGAAGAGCGGGACATGGTGGAAAGCTACCGGCTGGGGGTCAATAGCTACATCCAGAAGCCGGTGGACTTCAACCAGTTCCGCGAGAGCGTCAAGCAACTGGGGTTGTACTGGCTGGTGGTGAACCAGGCGCCGCCGCGAGAAGCCTTCGAGAGCCGCTGAAAGGATAAGCCCGCGATGCCCACCAACTCCTCGCTAAAACCCGCCCTCACAGCCGAGCCTGGCCTGCGTCTGCTGCTGGTCGAAGACACTCCCGCGGACGCGGAACTGACTTTGCGCGCCCTTCGCCACGCCGGGCTGGAGGTCAGCGCGGACCTGGTCTGCACGGAGGAGGAGTTTGTTCGCCTGCTTCACGACCACGACTACGACATCATTCTGGCCGACCACAACCTGCCCACCTGGAACGGACTGGAGGCCTTGAAGAGCCTGCGTGAGCTGGGCAAAGAGACTCCGTTCATCCTGGTCACAGGCTCGCTGGGGGAAGAGAGGGCCGTGGAGTGCCTGAAAGCGGGCGCCAGCGACTATGTCTTGAAGGACCGCATTGTCCGGCTGCCGTTCGCGGTGAAACGGGCGCTGGCCGAGCACCACGCGCACAGCGAGCG
>JBOGNW010000201.1:0-3258 GCA_050747425.1 Candidatus Acidiferrales bacterium | reverse complement strand
GATCACCCGCCCCCCTTAGAAACTTCCACACTCCTAAAATGCACAGCTACCCTGCAAGCTTGGAAGAACGGGTTCCCCTCGGCCTGGCGCTGCCTCGCTAACCCTTCTCCTGAGGATTGCCCGCTGGGCCTGCTTATAGTCCGGCCCTACTCCCCTGTCAAGCAGTAAATGCAGCCCCTCGTAGCCCTTTCGGGATCCTTGGCCTACATATTGTAGGCGAACGCAAAGCGAAAGTCAAGCACGCGCCGGGCCGCCCGGGCAAGGAAAAATGATCCTCAGCAGGCCCACTGCCCTGCCGCGGACGACAACGGAGGCGTCCAGGCGGCGGGCTGCTTCAAGTAGTCGTTGACGATGCTGAGGAAGCGATCGAGCTCGGCCACGCTGTGATAGATGTGGGTCGAAAGCCGCATGCGCGTCGGCGAGGTTCCCCGCATGCGGATGCGGTGATTGGCGTAAATCCATTGCTGGAGCTTCACGCGGTCGAGCCCGGGAAAATCGGCCGACAGGATGCCGCCGGTGAATTCCTCCCCCGGCGCTGACTGAATCACCGCCCCCGGCAGCGTAGCCACCTGTTGTTTGAGATAGGCGTGTAACTGGCGGATGCGCCGCTCGATACGCTCCGGCCCGAGCGTCCGCCAGAAATCGATGGCCGCCTTAAGTCCCGCCAGGATGCTGACGTTCGAGCTGCCGAATTGTTGCAGACGCCCGGCGCGGAGAGCGGGGTTGTCCCAATCGCCGGTGGCGATGGTGTTCCACAGGCGGTCACAGACTTCATCGCGCACGTAAAGCAGGCCGCAACCTTTAGGGGACAGCAGCCACTTGTGGGGGCTGGAGACGTAGAAGTCGCAGCCGATTTCTTTGACGCGAATGGGAATCATGCCGGCGGCGTGGGCGCCATCCACCAGGCTGAGCAGCCCGTGCTCGCGCGCCCAGGCGCAGATCTCCCGCACTGGCATCACGCAGCCCGTGGTGCTGGTCACGTGGCTCACCATCACCACGCGCGTGCGCGGTGTGCGCGCCTGCTCCAACAGATCGAGAATTTGCTGCTTCGACTGCGGCGGCTTGGGGAGCGTCACCTGCACAACCGCGATGCCGTAGCGCTTGGCCTTGAGCTTCCAGGGGTTGAGGCCGCTCGGGTGCTCTTCGTCGGTGGTCAGCACTTCGTCGCCCGCGTTGAGGTCAATGCCGTTGGCGACGTAGTTCAGCCCCTCGGTGGCGTTGCGCACCAGCGCTAGCTCGTCTTTGCTCGCGCCGACGAAATCCGCCATGGGAGCGCGATACTGGTCCCAAGGCCCGTAGCCCCACAGCGGATACTGCTCCGTGTCGTCGTTCTCCATCTGCTCTTCGTGCAGGATGCTTTCGACGAAGGCGCGCACCACCGGCCGCGGGCAAGAGCCGCAGGTGCCGTTGTTGAGATAAAGGAAGCCCGGCCGGAAGACGAACTGCTTCTTGATTTCCGCCCAGTAGCCCTCGGGGTTGCGCGCGTAGAGGGCGTCGGAGGGCAGTGGCGCATCTTTGTGGCAGAGAATCTCTTCAATCAGACCCGAAGGCTTTATGCCTGCCGCGGCCTGCGCTTCGCCCGGGGCTATGAGCTCGGCCCCCATCGGGGCCAGGGCCGCCGCCGTCAACGCCTGCAAGAACTCTCGCCGTTCAAGCATAATCGCACCTCGAGTTGAAACCTGGCTGCGTGTGAGTGCGGGCCATTCTTACGCCAGACTGGGAGCAGGTCAAGGCCTCTCCTGACGGCGGGCCACTCCGGAGCCAACGGCTCGCGACCAGCATCTAGTAAGAGACGGCATAGGGAGGCACAAGAAATGCTAAAGAGGCTTCTTCAAACCAATAATGAAGCCACGCTGCTCGTGGCGCGGCTGGCGCTGGCGATCGTGATGTTTCCCCACGGGGCGCAGAAGCTGCTGGGGTGGTTTGGGGGCGGCGGCTTCGTCGCCACGGTCAGCGGCTTTCAGCGCGGCGGCATCCCGGCCGTGTTAGCCGTGCTGGTAATTGCCGCGGAATCGCTGGGCAGCCTCAGCCTGGCCCTGGGCTTCCTGAGCCGGTTCTGCGCCTTCGGAATCGGGATGGTGATGGTAGGCGCCGTTCTTATGGTGCACTATCAGTACGGCTTCTTTATGAACTGGCTCGGCAACCAGAAAGGCGAGGGGTTCGAGTATCACCTGCTGGCGCTTGGTCTGGTTCTGGTCGTGCTGATCGGCGGGGGTGGCAGGGGGTCGCTCGACCGCCTGTTGACGGAAAAAGTCTAGGCCGGTTGCCGGCGGGCTGCGCGGCGCAGGGCGGCCTCGCGCGCCAGGCGCTCGAGGTCGGCCACCAGGCGCCGCAGGTGGCTTTCGCGGGTCTCGTAGTTGATCACCATCATCCGCATCACCGTCACCCCGCGCAGGCGTGTGGCCGAAATCCACGCCCAGCCGCGCCGGACCATTTCTTCCGCCAGCGCCAGATTCATCCGTTGCTCGAAGGGCGTCAGCGATTCCACCGGGATTTTCCTGCGCGTGCGCCGCGGCTCGGCGCAATAGGTGAAGCAGGTAATCGGCAAGGCCGACTCGCTCACCGGGCCGAAGCGCGGGCTGGCTGCCAGCCGCTCCCGAAAAATCTTCCCCAGGCGTATCTGCTCGGTGAAGTGAGCTTCGTAGGCGCGCCGGCCGTAGGTCTCGAGCGCCAGCCAGAGCTTGAAGCCGAGAAAGCGCCGCGACCACTGCACGCCCAGTTGATAACTCTCCACCCGCTGCGGCCCGCGCGGCACGTAGGCCGCCTGGACGCGAAACGGCGCCGCCGCCGCGCGGCGGTCGCGCGCCAGCACCACGCCGAGCGGAAACGGCATCGCCATCCACTTGTGCGGGTCGAAGGTCAGCGAATCGGCCAGCCGAAGGGCGCCCCACAAGGCGCGCCAGCGGCGCGCGAGAATGAGCGAGCCGCCATAGGCGGCGTCCACGTGCAACCACAGCCGCTCGCGCCGGCACAACCGCGCCAGCGGCGCGATGGGGTCAATCGCCCCACTGCTCGTGGTCCCGAAGGTGGCCACGACGCAAAACGGCAAGCACCCCGCACGCCGGTCGCGCCGGATAGCTTCGGCCAGCAGGTCCGGCCGCAGGGCGAAATCGCCGTCGGTGGGAATCCAGCGCACCGCCTCGCGCCCCAGGCCCAGCAGGTCGGCAAATTTCAGCAGCGAATGGTGGCTTTCTTCGGAGACGTAGAAAACCGGCTGACCGCGCAGGGCCCGCACCCCACGCCGCGCCACTTCGGGAA
>JBOGNW010000200.1:0-13177 GCA_050747425.1 Candidatus Acidiferrales bacterium | reverse complement strand
GATGACACTATCGCCCGGCTAGCCTTCGGCATCGAGCTGCTGGACCCGGAGAATTTCTGGGGAATTTATTTGCCGCCCGCGGACTGGCTGGAAGCGCGTTCCTGGGAGGAGGAGGAACCCGAAGCGTCCCAGATGCCTCACCCCCTGCTGCCGAAACCGGCTCCCGGGAGAGCTCAGGGCGACGGCGATCCTCTGTTTTCCTCGCTGGAAGGACAGCCTAGCCTTCCTCCCCTGGAGATCCCGGCAGAAGGAGTAGACGTCATGGTGCGTGGGATTTCGAGCGCCCTCATCCCCTTCCAGGAATACTCTGTCCTGCGTCCCGTGGATGAGAAAGAGGCGACAATTCACCTCCGCCCTGCGGTTGACTTCGGCAAGTTTATGCAGGTGATTTTCCCCATGGTCAACCGCATGGCCCGCGCGCGCGTCTCGGGTGTGAGCGAACAGCGAAGCGGGGGGAAATGGAAGACGTGGATTAAGTTTGGCCATCCGTTTCGCATCCTCAAGGGGCAGGAACCGTTAGCGTCGCCCTGAAATCCGCAAAGGGTTGGGGGCAGGGGGAAGGGAAACCGCGGCCTACCCGCAGCAGGCTCATTTCTTGAAGAAGCGGGACAATCGCCCATAGAGGCGTTCGACGCCTTTGTAGAGTGGTTCGAGGCCCTCGGTGGCGGGCTCGATCTCGCTGGCCTCAATATCCAGGGCCAGCTCATCGCAGATTTGCAGGGCGCGCCGCATACGCTCGCGGATCAGCAGCGGAAGGACGGAATAGACGTCCTCATTGTGGGTCTGCTTCTCGATCCATTGCTGCACGGCCCAGGCGGTAAAGCGCGCGTGGTCTACGGAGTCGCGGAACTGGCAGAGCACTCGCGGGTCCACGTCCCCGGACTTCATGGCCTCTTCTAATTCTCGGATCTCGTTGCTGAGCCTGTGCAGCCGTCCCGAGATGTCGTCGCTTGGGACCTGCTCCGCCGCCGAGGGCGCGGCCGGCGCCGCCGGCCGAATGGCCTCCCGGCTCGCCGGAGGAAGCCCTGAGGGTGGAGCCGAATTCCCCGGTTCTTTGGCTAGCTGGTTGAGGTGGCGTTCCAGGCGGCTGCGGGCTGAGACGGACAGATTCTCAAACTGGATCCCCATTCCCGCCTGCGGCACCATCCGCCGCACCACCGCGGAGCAGTGAAGGGTTTCGCTTCCCAGGCGCAGCTCCAAGAGCAACTGGCTGCCTACGGGAAGGGGTTCGGTATCCTCTAGAAACACGCCACTGAGGCTGAGGTCTCTCATGCGCCAGGTGGTGCCGGTGTGAACAATGCTATCGTTCGAGCCTGCAGGGAACCGTGGGGCCAGCCGCTTGTCCAACGCTGTGGCTTTGAGGATGGCGCAACCTCCAGCCGGCAAAATGGCCGACGTTGCTACACTTAGGGCAATCGTCTTGCCAAAGGGGCAGGAGAGCAAACCCTCAGTTATGAGCGGGTTAGCTCAACGCTGCGTTCCGGAGCCGGGGGACTTCTACCTCTTTTAGTTTCATTTTGGGAAGATCCTTAACTCAACGCTAAAGACCAGAGACCTATAGACGCCAGCCGGGCAGGCGTGGTATTCCGATAGCGAGACCGCTGATCATGAAAATCGCCCTGGTGCAAATCAACCCGACCGTAGGCGACTTCGTCGGCAACAGCGCCAAGATCCGCCAGCGCGCCGAAGAAGCCCGGGCGCGCGGCGCCGAGCTGGCGGTTTTTACGGAGCTGTGCCTCTGTGGCTATCCGCCGCGCGACTTGGTGGAAGCGCCCGGCTTCCTCGATGACAACCGAGTGGCGCTCGAGGCTCTGGCCGGCTCACTCCCGCCCATTCCCACTATCGTCGGCTTTGTGGGGCGGTCGCCCTCGCCGGTCGGAAAGATAGCGACCAACGTGGCGGCACTGGTGGCCGACGGCCGGGTGCGCTTCGCACAGACGAAGATGCTGCTGCCCACCTACGATGTATTTGACGAAGCACGGCACTTTGTGCCTGCCTCATCCCAGCAGGTTCTCTCCTTTTGCGGGTCGCGGATGGCGTTGACCATCTGCGAGGATTGCTGGAACGACAAAAACTTCTGGAAGCATCGGCTCTACGAGCGCGATCCCATTGAAGAGCTGATGGGGCAGGGAAGCAACCTGTTGGTCAACATCTCGGCTTCGCCTTTCAGCGCCGGCAAGCGCCAACTGCGGCTGGAAATGGTGCAGGCGCTGGCGCGCCGCCACCAGGTGCCAGTCATCATGGTGAATCAGGTGGGCGGCAACGACAGCTTGATTTTCGATGGCTCGAGCCTCGCCGTGGACACCAGCGGAAAGATTGGCGCCCAGGCGCGGTCGTTTGCGGAAGACCTGGTTCTATTTGACACTGCCACGGGGAAAGGAGAAATACACGAGCAGCCAGGCGCGGGTATTGAAGAAATCTATCAAGGGCTGCTGCTGGGCACGCGGGACTACGTGGAGAAATGCGGCTTTCGGCTGGCGATGGTCGGCCTGAGCGGCGGAATTGATTCTTCCGTGGTGGCGGCCCTGGCAGTCAATGCGCTCGGGGCCGAGAATGTGGTCGGCGTCGGCATGCCCGGCCCGTATTCTTCGCCGCAAAGCCTGAGCGACGCCCGCCAGTTGGCCGAAAAGCTCGGCATCCGCTTTTTAGTGATGAGCATCGAGCAGGTATTCGCGGCCTATCGCACCACCCTGGCCGAGGCGTTTGCCGGCCAGGCCGAAGACACAACGGAAGAAAACCTTCAGGCCCGCACCCGCGGCAATCTCCTTATGGCGCTCGCGAACAAGTGGCGCGGTCTTGTCCTCAGCACCGGCAACAAATCGGAGATGGCGGTGGGGTACTGCACCCTCTACGGCGACCTCGCTGGCGGCCTCGCTGTAATCTCGGATGTGCCCAAGATTATGATCTATGAACTGGGCCGATACATCAACCGCCAACGAGAAATCATCCCCGCCGCCTGCTTTACCAAGCCTCCATCCGCCGAGCTCCGCCCCGGACAAACCGACCAGGACACGCTGCCCCCCTACGAGGTCCTAGACCGCATCCTGACCGCCTACATCGAGGAAGGGAAAACTCCAGCCGCCATTGCCGCCCAATATCAATACCCCGCCGGCCTCGTGGAAGACGTCGTCGCCCGACTCGCGCGCAGCGAATACAAACGCCACCAAGCACCCCCTGGACTCAAGATCACCTCCAAGGCTTTTGGCCTGGGGCGCCGACTCCCCATTGCACAGAAATACACTAAACCATCCAGCAGCACAGACCCACAGCGGTAGGGAACTACTCTCACTCTTCCAGCAAAGAGAAATTGCGGCGTTTTCCCTAACTTAACATAATATATGTTATCAGCTACTGCCCTCCAACGGGAAAATACTATGGTCTTGCGGGCTGCGGCCGCGGTCAGCAAGAATCCTGCAATTCCCTGCCGCCTGAGGCGTAGGACTTTGATGGAGAAGACAGACACTCCACGCGAGGCGCTGGCCCTGGATGAGGTCGTCAGGCGAGCGCAGGCCGGAGACGAGGCCGCCGTGGCTGCGCTCTATCACCAGTTCCGGCCTCGGGTATTCGGCCTGTGCCGATATCTTTTGGGCGCACGGGAAGACGCCGAGGATGCGGCCAGCGAGGTTTTCATCAAGGCGCAGCGAGCGATGAACACCTACGACAATGCGCTTCCTTTCGAACGCTGGCTCTTGAGCATCGCCAGCCACCAGTGCCTGGACGTGCTGCGCCGCCGCCGCACCGAGCGCCGCCTGTTTGACACCGCGTCCCTAGACACCTACGAGCCGCCCCTCCCCGGCCCCACGGCGCTGGGCGCGCTGCTTACCGCCGAAGAGGCGGAGCGGGTACGCCGGGCCATCGCCGGGTTGCCGGATCACTACCGACTGCCGTTGACGCTGCGCTACTACAGCGAACTGAGCTACGACCAGATCGCCGGCAGCCTCGGACTCAGCCGAAGCCATGTCGCGACCTTGATTTACCGCGCCAAAAAGGAGCTACGCCGACGCCTGGCGTCGCGGGAGGTGACGCTGTGAACTGCTTTCCGGAATTCACCTACTCGGTCTATCTCGACGATGAGCTGCCTCGAGAGGAAGCCCTGCGGGTCGAGGCGCATCTCGAGGCCTGCGCGGCCTGCCGCACTTTGCTAGAAAGCCTGCGCGCCGAAAACCGGGTCCTCGTTGAGGTCTTGCGGCAGGCGCCCGCGGGGTCAGCCGCGCTCGCGGCGCGCGCCAGCCTCTTTGACCTTCTGGGCGTGACCGCCGTCCTCGTCGTCGCGGTGGCGCTTCTGGAGGCGGGAACCAATTGGATCTCAGAAACTTTGCTGCCCACCGGGGCCGATTGGGCCAATCCTTTCAGTCTCAGCGGGCAGTTCAATCTCTTCTTCGCCGGATTCTTCTACTTCCTCAAGGAAGGTGCGGTTATGTTCCTCACGAGCTTCAGTGTGGTAGCGGTTCTGGTTGTTAGCGCCGCCGCGGTGGCCGTCAGCTTTTACTGGCTGCGACGCCGCCCGGCGGGCGTGGCGATACTGGCCGCGCTGGCCGTGGCGCTCCTCCTGCCCCAGCCCGGGGCGGCGCTGGAGTCGCGCACCAAGAAGCACGGCGGGGCGCTGGTCATCGCCCCAAACGAAACTATTGACGATACTTTGCTCTTCGGCGGCGAGACGCTTATCGTCAATGGCACCATTACCGGCAATCTCATTGCTTTCGGGGAACGGGTCGAAATCAATGGCACGGTGAAAGGCGATGTGGTTTGCTTCTCCGGGCCGGTCTATGTGAAGGGCAAAGTGGAAGGCAACCTGTTCAGCTTCTCCCATTTCGTCGAGGTGACAGGCCGCATCGGGGGCAGCGCCCACGCTTTTGCGCAATATCTGGACGTCGAGCGAGAAGGGACCGTCCAGGGGGATGCCTTCGCCTTTGTGGGCGACGCTTCCGTGGACGGGACCGTGGGGCGCGACCTGCGCACCTTCAGCGGCGCCACTCATGTAGCCGGAACCGTGGGCCGGCACCTGCGGGCGCGCACCGGCCGCCTGCGCGTTTCCCCCGGAGCGCATGTGGGCGGCAATGTAGACGCCTATGTGCGCCGCGCCACTGATATCCAAATCGACCCCGGCGCCGTGGCCGGCAAAGTCGAGACGCATCTCGCCCCCTCGCGCTGGGCGCGCTACACGCGAATGCGTTTCTACCTCTGGCAGGCGGTGAAGGTCGCAGCGGCCTTCCTGACCGGCCTGGCTTTCTTCTGTCTTTTCCCTGCTCTCTTTTCGCTTCGCCTCGAATCTGGCGGGGCCGCACTGCGACGGATGGGAGTGGGATTCCTTGCCCTGGTCGCTCCTCCGGCGGCTATTGTCCTCGCCTGCCTTACCCTGGTCGGCCTGCCGCTGGGTCTGCTCGGACTGGCCGTGTGGCTGGCGGCGCTCTATCTGGCCAAGGTTTTTGTAGGTGTGTACGTCGGCCAAGCGTTGACCGCCACCCCGGTCACACAACTCAGTTCCTTCGCGCGCACGTTGCTGGTGGGCCTGCTGGTTGTCTTCGTGGCCATCAATCTTCCGTTCCTCGGAAAACCAGTCCACTTTCTGGTTTTGCTGCTGGGCCTGGGCCTGGCTATTTGCCAGGCTCGCGCGCTGTGGCGGAGGACACCGGCGGCCGCCTAACTTCATTCCTTCCCTTTTACAAGGCGCACACAGGGCGCTTGTCACCCCTACGGTGTCGCGCTATCCTGTGAAGGCCGCGAGCGGTTTTCCCGAGAAGCAGGAGGCGCGAGTGAAGTTCCGCATGGAAAAAGACTCTCTGGGCGAGAAGAAAGTGCCCGCCGAGGTTTACTACGGCATCCAGACGCAGCGGGCGGTGGAGAACTATCCCATCAGCGGCTACCGGGCGCACCCGGTGCTGATTCGCGCCATGGGGATGATCAAGAAGGCGGCGGCGCTGGCCAACCAGGAGCTAGGGTTGCTCGACGAGAAGCGGGCCACGGCCATCATCAAGGCGTCGGAAGAGGTCATGGCCGGCAAGCTCAACGACCAGTTTGTGGTGGACGTCTACCAGGCCGGAGCCGGCGTCAGCTTCCACATGAACACCAACGAAGTCATCGCCAACCGCGCCATTGAGCTGCTGAGCGGGCAGCGCGGCGATTACGAGCGCTGCCACCCCAACGACCACGTGAATTTCGGCCAATCCACCAACGACGTGATCCCCACTGCCATGCGCCTGGCAGCCCTGCTGCTCTTAGAGCAGCTTCTGCCGGAAATGGAGCGCCTGGCGGGTGCGCTGGCCCGCAAAGGGGAGGAGTTCGACGCCATCCTCAAGTCCGGGCGAACCCATATGCAGGACGCGGTTCCCATTCGCCTGGGGCAGGAATTCGCTGCCTATGCGGTAGCCGTGGTGCGCGCCGCGGAAGAAATTCGCCACGCGCAGGATCGGCTGCGCGAGCTGGGGCTGGGTGGATCGGCTGTGGGGACGGGAGTAAACACGCATCCGGGCTATCAAACGGTGGCGGTGCAGCGCCTGAGCGAAGTTTCGGGCCAGACGCTGGCGCCGACGAGCGACATGCGCTGGGCCATGCAGTCGAATCTGCCGATGGCCGTGGCCTCGAGTGCTCTGCGCAACTATGCCCTGGAGCTGATTCGGATTTCGAATGACCTGCGGCTGCTCTCGAGCGGCCCCAACACCGGCTTCGGGGAAATCAACCTGCCGGCGTTGCAGCCGGGCTCCTCCATCATGCCGGGCAAAATCAATCCCGTTATTCCCGAGCTGGTGGCGATGGTGAGCTTCCAGGCGGTGGGCAACGACATCGCCACGGCGCTGGCCGTCCAGGCCGGCCAACTGGAGCTGAACGTCATGATGCCGACGATGGCGTGGAACGTCCTCCACTCCGCTGAAATTCTGAAGAACACCACGCACCAATTCGCCACGCTCTGCATAGAAGGCATCACGGCCAACCAGGAGCGTTGCCAGTGCTACGCCGAGTCCACGGTGTCGCTGGCCACGGCGCTCAATCCTTACATCGGCTACGCCAAAGCAGCGGAGATTGCCAAGCTAGCAGTCAAGCAGGGCCGGCCGATTACGGAAATCGCGCTGGAAAAGAAGCTACTGGATGAAAAACAGCTCAGGAAAATTCTCGACCCCCGCCGCATGACCGAGCCGGCGCCGCCGCTCGACGAAGCTCGGAGCCCCAAGAAGCAACTCGCGGCCGTCGCCGCCCATCGTCCGCCGAAGAAATCCCAGCCCCGGGCAAAAGCGAAGAGGGCTTCCCCGCCCCGCCGCCACAAGGCAAGAGCGAAACGCTAGCAAGCCGGGGACGAAAAAGTTCCTACTTGATTCTAGCTTGGGTGGGCGCTCGACGACCCTCCAAGAAAGGATGAAAGCTATGGCGTGCGACGTGGAGTTGTTGCGAGGCATTAGCTATTTTGAGTTGCTCACCGAGGACGACCGGAAAGCCCTGGCGCAATCCATCGGTTACCTCAAACTGCCGGCGGGAAAAACCTTGTTTCACGCGGGCGAGCTGGGCGATTCCCTCTTTCTGCTTCGCTCCGGGAAGGTCGAGCTTTCTGTCAAAGACCACGCCGGGCAGAAAATCGTCTTGAAGATTGCCAAGCAAGGAGATCAGTTCGGCGAGCTCGCTTTGCTGGACAGCGGGCCGCGTTCCGCCACGGCCTATGTACTCAGCGATAGCGAATTACTCGTGCTGGGGCGAGAGGACCTCCGTGTGCTCTTCCAGAAGAAGCCCGAGGCGGCGCTGCACCTGATGGCCGCCATGAGCGCGATGACGCGGCGCGCCGACGAGCTGTTGCGGGCGCGGGTAGCCCGAAACGTTAACGTCGAAGTTGAAGGGCACGCTCCGCTGCCCTATCGCGCCGCCCGCGCCGTGGCGCGTTTTGGTGGCACCTTGCATTTCCTGGCGCTAAACAGCGTTTTCTTCGGCGTCTGGTTTGTCATCAACGCCGGCTCGGCCAATGCTCTAACCTTCGATCCTTTCCCCTTCGATCTCGTCAAGACCATCGTGCCGCTGGAAGCTCTCTTCCTCTCCATGTTCGTGCTGATTAGTCAGAAGCAGCAGGCCGACAAGGATCGCGTGCGGGCTGACGTGGAATACGATGTGAACGTGCAGGCCGAGCTCAAGGTAGCTCACCTCCACGAAAAAGTGGATCGCCTCTATGAAACCATGCTGGAACGTTTCGTGCGGCTGGAGAAAACTTTGACCCGGACGGCTTAGTCTCAGCGAGGCCGCTAGGTGCGCGGCGGCTTCATCGGCTGCGCCAGCAGGTCTTCCTTGCGGTAAATCATGTCGGAGATGTTGTAGGCGGCGAGCTCGAAACCGTGGCCGTGCGTGATGGCGTCAGTGGGGCAGGCCTCGACGCAGTAGCCGCAGAAGATGCAGCGCGAATAGTCGATGTTGTAGACCTTGGCGTAGCGCTCGCTGGCGCTGATGCGGCGCTCGGCGGTGTTCTCCGCCGCCTCAATGTAGATGCACTGCACCGGGCAAGCGGCCGAGCAAAGGAAGCAGGCCACGCACTTCTCCAGCCCATTTTCATCGCGCTGCAAAACGTGGATACCCCGGTAGCGCGACTGGAAACGCACCGGCTCATCCGGGTAATCCTCGGTCACCGTGGGTTGGAAAAGGTAGCGGAGGGTGACGCGCAAGCCCTTGGCGAGCGTGACCGCGGTCTCGCCAATCTCGCGCAGGATGGACGGCATGGCCGGGAGTATAGTCGCCCCGGCGGGTGGGGTCAAACCCGGCTTGGAGCTTCCAGGTAGCCCCGCAACTCGGTCTCGAAGCGGCGCAGGTCTTCCAGCAGCGGTTCGGTGGCGGGCACTTGGTTCGATTTCCACACAAACCACTTGGCCCCGCCCCGCTCCACCAACGCTGACATATTGCCCTCAATCAAATAGGCGGGCGGGGCTGCTAAGGTGAAAGTCCCCTCGGGCACCGGGGCCAGCAGCGCCGCGCAGCCGTATTTCTTGACCCCGACGAAGGCCTCCAGGAACCGAAAACGGACGAATTCAAAACGGGCGGCGACCAGGCGCAGCACCCGGTCGAGATGAGCCCCGCCCAGACGAACCCGCTCGGGGGGAGAAACCGAAGAGAGTGACATCCGCGAGGACTAGTCCTTTTGGCGCCCCAGCGCCTCCACCAGGGCGCGCAGGGTCTCGACGATTTCGCGCCGAGGCACCACCGACTTGCGGAAGCGCAGCCGCAGCTCGAACTCCCCCTCGGGCGCTCGATAGGTGTAGACGAACGGTTTGAGCCGGGGCACGGCCTCGGGCTTGCGCTCGGCGCGCGCCTGCTCGCGGCTCATCCCCTTTGCCAGGCGCTCGGCCAGCTCCAGCATCTTTTTTTCGTTGGGTTGGCGAGCCAGCTCCAGCAGCGACGACTTCGAAACGAGCGCCAGCTCGTCGCAGCGGGTGCGGACGGCCGGCGGAATCACCAGCAGCGCCAGGCTTTCGCTAACCGTGGCGCGCGACTTCCCGATGCGCCGGGCAATCTCTTCGTGGGTGTAGTCGAATTGCTCGGCCAGGGCGTGTAAGCCCTCGGCTTCCTCGAAGGGATTCAGGTCTTTGCGTTGCAAGTTTTCGACGAGCGCCAGCTCCAGCATTTCCGCGCTGTCGGCGTCCTTCTCGATGCAGGGCACTTCCAGCAGCCCGGCGGCTTTGGAGGCGTGGTAGCGGCGCTCGCCAGAGATGATGGTGTACATGTCGTCCTCGGGGTCGAAGCGCACCAGCAGCGGTTCCAGCACGCCCTTCTCGCGGATCGACAGCGTCAGCTCGCGCAGCGACCCCAGCTCCTTCCGCGGCTGGTTGGGGTTCGGCCGCAGACGCTCGAGGGAAATCATCTTGCCGATGGCCGCGCCCGTCAGCGCGGTGATGCTCTCCACGTAGTGATAGTCGTGGCGCATCCTAACGGTGGGGGGCAAGCCGGGTCGCTTCGACACGTTCGAGCACCTCGCGTGTGAGTTTGACAAAATCCTGCGCCCCCGGGGACTTGGGGGCGAAGGTCAGAATGCTTTCCTTGTAGGCCGGACTTTCTTCCAGACGCACGCTGCGGCTGATCTGCGTCTTCAGCACCTTGTCGCCGAAAACCGATTTGATCTGTTTGTAACTGTCCTTGGCAATGTTGGTGCGGGAATCGTACATGGTAATCAACACCCCCAGCAATTGCAGGTCGGGGTTGGGCCGGGCGCGGATGCGCTCAAAGGTTTCGAGCAGGTCGTCGGTGCCTTCGAGCGCGAAGTAAGTGGCCTGGATGGGCACCAGCAAGTGCGTGGAGGCCACCAACGCGTTCACGGTCAGAATTCCCAGCGCCGGCGGCGTGTCAATGATAATGAAATCGAAGTTCGAGCGGATGGGCGTCAGGGCGTCCTTCAGGCGGTAGGGGGCGTCGAACTGCCCGATGAGAACCTGCTCCAGCTTGGCCAAGGTAATTCGCGAGGGAACAACGGAAAGATTGGGTGTGTTTGTAGGCCTGACCAGTGCTTCTAGAGGCAGACGGTGGTCGGCCAGCACGTCAAACAGCGAATCGTTGAGCTCGGCGGGATTCAGGTAGGAAATGGTGCAATTGGCTTGTGGGTCGGTGTCGATCAGCAGGGTGCGCTTGTTCCGCTGCGCCAGAGCGGCAGCGAGATTGATGGCTGTAGTAGTCTTCCCTACCCCGCCTTTTTGATTGGCCAGTGCGATAACAATCGCCAAGCGCGCGCACTCCCTTGGCTGCGTTTGATTCCCGGCTACATCTTGTACTTGCCCAAATCCTCCTCGCCCAGGTTCTCCAGCCAGCGGCGCAACTCCTCGCTGCCCACTTTTTCCGCCACCGTGGTGGCAATGCGCGAGGACTTGAGCACCTCTTCCTCCACAAAAATGGGCGCGTCGGTGCGCAGCGCCAGCGCCAGGGCGTCGCTGGGGCGAGAATCAATGGTGATGGTGCTTCCGTTCCGCTCCAGCCAGATCAAAGCGTAAAAGGTGTCTTCCTTAAGCTCGGTGACTACGACTTTTTTCACGGTGGCGTGCAAGCCCATCAAAACGTTCTTAATCAGGTCGTGGGTCATCGGCCGCGGGGTCTGCACTTTTTCAATTTCCAGCGCGATGGCGTTGGCCTCATAGACCCCGACCCAGATGGGCAGGATGGAATCGCTGTTGACGTCTTTGAGGATGACAATCGGCATGTTGGTCACCGGATCCATCATCAGCCCGCGGATCTTGACCTCGATTTCCATCATGGCTTCTTTTCTCCCGGGCCACGGGGCAGGTCGCCTCTCACGCTGACACCCGCTCGCCCACCAGGCTGTTGGGGCCGGCGCGGCTTACGCGCACCCGCGCGTAGCTGCCCAACTCTTCGGACGCGCTGGCAAAGTTGACCACTTTATTCGTGGTGGTCCGTCCCGTCCATTGCTCGTGCTTCGGGTTCCGGCTTTCCACCAGCACTTCCACTTCCCGCCCCACCAGCGCCTGGTTGCGCGCCAGTTGAATTTCCCGCTGGCGCGCCTGCACGGCAATCAGGCGGCGCGTCTTTTCTTCCTCGGCAATCTGCTCTTCAAAGTGCTGGGCGGGCGTCTGCGGCCGGGGAGAATAGTTGAAGGAGAAAACCCCGTCGTACTGGGCGGCGTCGAGGAGGGTCAGGGTTTGCTCGAAATCCCGCTCGGTCTCGCCGGGGAAGCCCACGATGATGTCCGTCGTAATGCTAATAGCACGGCGGGCGCCGCGAATCAACGCGATTTTCTCCAGGTAGTCCTCCCGGGTGTAGGTGCGCGCCATCCGGCGCAGGACCGGGGTCGAGCCCGACTGCACCGGCAGGTGGACATGCTCACAAAGAGTTTCGTTGGCGTCGATCGCTTCGACGATGTCGCGACCGAAATCGCGCGGATGCGAGGTGGTGAAGCGCACCCGGCGCACGCCCTCGAGCGAGCCCACCGCCGCCAGTAGCTCGGCAAAACTCATTCCGCGCGGCGAGGGGTCGCGGTAGGAGTTCACCGTCTGCCCCAGCAACTGAATTTCCGTGTAGCCCCCGTCCACCAGCCGCCGCGCCTCTTCCAAGATCGATTGGCTGGTGCGGCTGCGCTCCGGGCCGCGCGTAGTCGGCACGACGCAGAAGGTGCAGCGTTTGTCACAGCCTTCGATGATGGTGATGTAGGCGCGGAAAGGGTTGCCGCGGCGCGTGAACTCCGTTTCAAAAGTCTGGTCGTCGTAGGTGAGGCCAGTGACGCGGGGCTTGCGCGACTCAAGCTGCACCAGCAGGCCGGGGAGCCGGCGGTAGCTCGCCGAGCCGCACACCAGCCCGACGAACGGTGCCGCCGCGAAAATCTTCTCGCCCTCGAGCTGGGCCATGCAGCCCAAGACGCCAATGCGTTTCCGGCCCGCCAGCGCGTCTGCCTTCAGTTGCCCCAGGCGGGTGTAAACCTTCTGCTCGGCTTTGTCGCGGATGGCGCAGGTATTGAGGAGAACCAGGTCGGCTTCGTCGGCTGAAGCCGCCGGCTGGTAGCCCTGCTCGAGAAGCAGTCCGGCGACCTTCTCGGAATCGTGGACGTTCATCTGGCAGCCGTAGGTTTCGATGAAATACCGACGCCCCTTCTGCGCCTCGACCGCCATCAGCGGAAGTCTAACACAGGCCCTCCCTCCCCTCAAGGCAGAGGGGACAAAAGCCCGCCCAACCCGGACGGAGCAAAGGCGAATTGACGGCGTGTTGGGCTTGTGTTAGTTTTCTTGATTGCGGCGCCGAAGACGTTCGAACGGAGGCGAATGACCACGGCGACCTTGCTGTTCCTTCAGAGCGACATGGCGCGGCTGCTGGCGCAGACAGGCTGGGTGGCCCGCGGCGTCCTTCTCATCCTGCTGGCTTTCTCGGTTTTCTCCTGGGCCATCATCTACCGCAAACACACCGCTCTGCGTCGCGCCCGCGCCCACAGCGACAAGTTTCTCGAAGCCTTTCGCGCCGCCGAGCGCCTGCCGGAGGCCCGTCCCCTGGCCAGCGCCTTCC
The DNA here is from genome assembly GCA_050747425.1 of Candidatus Acidiferrales bacterium. Lineage (GTDB taxonomy): Bacteria > Acidobacteriota > Terriglobia > Acidiferrales > 2-02-FULL-67-57 > CAYTXK01. The sequence continues at coordinate 226 of JBOGNW010000200.1, read as the reverse complement.
CCGCCAGTCCGTTGATGGTGGTCTACGTCGCTGCTATGAAGGAGTTCGAGAGCCAGGTCGGCCCCGCCACTATCACCCCACGTCCGCGGGATTTCGGGCGCGATATCGCCTCGGCGGTCGCCGTCGCCATGCAATTGGCCTCGTCGAGTCAGGTGGCGCGCCTGGAACGCTGGATGTCCTTTCTCGCCACCACCGGCTCGGTCACACCCTTCATCGGCCTCTTCGG
>JBOGNW010000199.1:0-7876 GCA_050747425.1 Candidatus Acidiferrales bacterium | reverse complement strand
GCTTTGGCCTGGTCGCCTTGCTGCTACCTGTCGTCCCCCAAGTCCCCTTTATCCTGGCCGGGCTGTTTCTCTTGGCGCGTGAGTTCCACTGGGCGCGGCGGCTGCTGGAGTGGGCGCGCAGCAAATGGAACGCGGCGCGCGCCCCGAGCGCCGGCGCCGACCCGTAGCCTGCCACAAAGCGAAATCTGAAAAGCAAAAAATCGAGAACCGGAAAGGCGATTGCAACCCCGGCGGGGTTAGCTTAGTCTATCGGCACTTTTGTCAGCGGGTTGACAGGTGCTGTTCAAGACGCAGAGCGCCGCGCTGTTTGGGATAGACGCCTACATCGTCGAGGTGGAGGTGGACCTGGCCGGGGGCGGGCTGGGGAGCTTTATGACCGTGGGCCTGCCCGACGCCGCGGTCAAAGAGAGCCGCGAGCGCATCCGCTCGGCCATCAAGAACTGCGGCTTCAACTTCCCCACCTACCAGAACATCACCATTAATCTCGCGCCCGCCGATATAAAGAAGGAAGGCTCGGGCTTCGACCTGCCCATGGCGCTCGGCATTCTCGGGGCCACCGGGGCCTTTTTCGGCCGCACGCTGGATGATTTTCTGTTTGTCGGCGAGTTGGCGCTCGACGGCACGGTGCGCGCCGTGCGCGGGGCGCTGCCCATTGCCGTGGCGGCGCGCGACAAGGGCATCGCGCGCCTCATCGTGCCCGAGTCGAACGCGCGCGAGGCGGCGGTGGTCGAAGGCGTGAAGGTGTACGCCGTGCGCAGCCTGCCGCAGGTGGTGGATTTGATTAACAGCCCGGAGGCGGCCGAGCCGCTGCGCGTTGAGCCGGCGCACCTGCTGGCGGAGAGCAGCGACTACGGCGCCGACTTGCGCGATGTCCGCGGGCAGCAGCACGCCAAGCGCGCGCTCGAGGTGGCCTGCGCCGGCGCCCACAACATCATCATGATCGGCCCGCCCGGCTCGGGCAAAACCATGCTGTCGAAACGCCTGCCGACCATCCTGCCGCCCCTGGGGCTGGAGGAAGCCATCCAGACGACTAAGATTCACAGCGTCGCCGGGTTGCTCAAGGACGGCACCGGGCTGGTGGGCACGCGCCCCTTTCGCGCCCCCCATCACACAATTTCCGACGCCGGGCTGATCGGCGGCGGGACCATCCCGCGCCCGGGCGAGGTGTCGCTGGCGCACAACGGCGTGCTGTTTCTCGACGAGCTGCCGGAGTTTCAGCGCAACGCGCTCGAAGTCTTGCGGCAGCCGCTCGAGGACGGCGTGGTCACCATCGCCCGCGCCACTATCAGCCTGACGTTTCCGGCGCGCTTTATGCTGGTGGCGGCGATGAACCCCTGTCCCTGCGGCTTCTTCAACGACCCGACGCGGGAGTGCCGTTGCACGCCTCCCCTGATCCAGCGCTACGTCAGCAAAATCTCCGGCCCGCTGCTTGACCGCATTGATATTCACATTGACGTGCCGGCGGTGCGCTACAAAGAGCTGCGCGGCCCGGCCCCGGGCGAAAGCTCCGGCGACGTGCGGGCGCACGTTGTCAAGGCCCGCGAGCGGCAGCTCGAGCGCTTTCGCGGCGAGAAGTTCTACTTCAACGCGCAAATGCCGGCGCGTCTGGTGCGGAAGTACTGCGAGATTGACGCCGAGTCCGAGAAGCTGCTCGAAACCGCCATCACGCGGCTGGGGCTGAGCGCCCGCGCCCACGACCGTATCCTGAAGGTGGCGCGGACGATTGCCGACCTCGAAGGCAGCGAGCGCATCAGCTCCAAGCACCTTTCTGAGGCCGTGCAGTACCGCACCCTCGACCGCACTTACTGGGCCTAGCCCCCTGGCCTTCAGACCCACCGATCACATTCCCGGCGGCAGGGGCCGCCGGGCTGAGCAAAAGGAGAGGATGTCTGCGAGAAATCAGCGAAGAGCGAGGGTACGGCGGTCAGCGGTTCATGTGCTGGCGGATGAAATCCTGGATGGCGGGGTGGAGAGGCTCTTTCAGGTCGAAGCGAAAGATGCGGTCGCGCCCGAGCTGCCAGGCTCTGTCTTCATACGTGTAGATGGTGAGTTTGTAGGGGGAGGAGGCGTCGAGCCGCTTGATGTCCATGTACTTCCACAGGCGGCCGTCGCGGGCATTCTCGGTGACGTACTCGACCGAGCTGTCGGTGATTTTCAAGGTTCCTTCGCAGCCGCCGAACATATGCAGGTGCTTGGCGGCAATCTCCCAGCGGCCTCCGGGCGGCGACACGGGAGTAGGCGGGCCGGGCTGACCCAGGCGGCCGGTCATGAAGTTGTAGAGCTCATCGGAGACGTCGCCGTCCATAAACTCGAAATCGAAGCGCTTGTCCCGGCCGAGCTGCGTGGTTTGCGGCTCGTAGGTAGTGAAGGACACCTTGCGGTCCGTGCGGCGGTCGAGGCTCTTGATGTCGGAATAGAGCCAGATGCGGGCGTCGGCGCGGTAGTCGGAGTCGTAGCGGATTTCGGTTTCCCCGATCCGCAGCAGGCCCTGGCAACTGCCGACGGCGTGCAGGTGGCGGACCTTATAAGTGTACGTCTTGGCGGAAGCCGCCAGGGGCAACACCAAGAACAGGCCGGCGGCCCAGAGCCTGCTCACCCCGCGCACGCTAAGGGTCATCCCACGCTTCCCCTGATAGAACTCCTCCGCGCCGCATTCTCCCACCCGCTCCGCGGGGCGTCAAGGCGCGGTTGACAAAAACTCCCGCGGACGTGTAGTCTCTGCCTTCGCCCGGAGGGAACCCCGTTGTTGCCGCGGGACGCATGAGCCAACCACCTCGCCGCGTGGAAGTCACGCTACCCGGCCAACTGCCAAGCGTCGACCTGGGCGAGGAGTTGGCCCGGCAGGTGGCGGACTCGGTCGGCTTCGACGAGGACGAGCGGTACAAGATCACCATGGCCGTGCGCGAGTGCCTGATCAACGCCCTCAAGCACGGCAACCGCGAGGACCCGAGCAAGCAGGTCTGGCTCAAATTTTCTCTTCAGCCGGACCGCCTGGTGGTGCAGGTGGGCGATCAGGGAGCAGGATTCACGTTGGATACCGTGCCCGACCCTCTGGCCAATGAAAACTTGCTGAAAAGTTCGGGACGAGGCTTATTTCTGGTACGCTGTTTTATGGATGACCTCCAGGTGAATCCGGGGCAGAAGGGCGGAGCCGTGGTTACTATGAGCAAGCGCTACTCGTCCAACCACAACAAATCCGGTGACTCCAAGGTGGAAAAGGAGAAACAGCAGTGAGCCTGAAAATCACCAATCGTGAGATGGGACCCATCATGGTGGTTAACCTGAGCGGCCGACTGACGCTGGGCGATGCCAGCGCGCATTTGCGCCAGACACTGAAGGATTTGATCGACTCCGGCAAAAAGAAAATCGTCCTCAACCTGGGCGAGGTCGGCTACATCGACAGCTCCGGGTTGGGAGAACTGGTTTCCGGCTTCACCACCGTGCAGAAGAACGGCGGGGAGTTGAAACTCGCCAACCTCACCCAAAAGGTCAACGACCTGCTGACCGTCACCAAGCTCTACACCGTCTTCGAAATACACAACGACGAAGACGCGGCCCTGAAGAGCTTCAGTTGAGCGTGTTCTCACCCGGCCCCCGGACGGCTCCCGCTCTCCGGAACTGGCCGCCGTGGCCAAACTTCCTTCTGAGGTAGACCCGGCTATGCCTGCTGTCACGCAGTTTTCTCTGACGCTGGAAAACCGGCCCGGAGCGCTGGCGGAGGTGTGCAGCGAGCTGGCCGCCAAGGCGGTCAACATCGAGGCCATCATGAGCGCGGGCGGCACCGTGCGTCTGGTGGTGAACAGCCCCGAGACGGGGCGCAAGGTGCTGGAGTCAATCGGCGTCCGCTTCAGCGAGGAGCGGGCCTTCGCCGTGCGCTTGAACGACCGGCCCGGCGCCCTCGGCCGCGTCACCCGCAAGCTGGCCGAGAACAACATCAACATCGACTACTCGTACGGCAGCATTGAGAAAGGTTCGCCCAAGGCGCTCATTGTGCTTGGACTCTCCGACCTCGCCCGCGCCGCAAGAATTCTGAAATAGCTTCTTATTTTTTCTTCAGGTTTTCCGCCAAGAAGGCGAGCGTTTCCTTCCAGGCATCCTCCGCGGCTTCCTTGCGGTAGGACGGGCGCGTCGCGTTGGCGAAGGCGTGCCCGGCGCCGGGGTACAGAGTGATGGAAGCGGGCTTGCCCAGCTTTTTGAGGGCGGCCTCAAAGGCGCGCACGCTCTCGGCGGGAATGCCGCGGTCGTCTTCGCCGAACAGGCCCAGCAGAGGAGTTCTGAGTTGAGCCAGCTCGGCCTCGTCGGTCACCAGGCGGCCGTAGTAGATGATGGCGGCAGCCAGGCGCGGCTCATCCAGCGCCAGCCGCAGCGAATAGCCGCCTCCCATGCACCAACCGATGGAACCGATGCGGTCGCGGCGCACGTCCGGCCGTTCGGCGAGATAGGCAACCGCGGCCCCCAGATCGCGCCGGGCGCGGTCTTCCGGCAGGCCGCGCGAGAGTTCGTGAGCTTCCTCGGGATTGCTCGCCCGGCGGCTGCGATAAAGATCAACCGCCAGTGCCACGTAGCCTTCGGCCGCCAGCTTCCGGGCTTCCTCCCTGACCTGGTCGTTGAGGCCCCACCATTCATGAATCACCACCATCGCCGGAAAAGGGCCCGCGCCCGCCGGCGTCACCAGGTACCCTTCGACCGTTTCACTTCCACTGGCGTACCGCACTGTCGTGCCTTCCCCGGCCGCCCGCGAAACCACCGGCAGCAGGAAAGAGAAGCAGAGTAGAAGCATCAGTCGCGTCCGGGCGTTCATTCTTGGTCTCCTTTCCGTTCGGCGCGGCACGCCTCGCAAGGGCAAATGCTGCGCAAGTATTCGAAGCTGTAAATCCCCGTGCGGTGGCCGTCGCTGAAATCGAAGCGTACGGCGTAGTTTCCCACCGCCTCCGCCTGCGCGGCCCGCACCGGCTCGCGATAGAGCGGCAGGTCGCTGACCACTTTGCTCTGGTGCACGTCCCGGCCGCGAGCGCGCTGCTCGCGACAATTGGCGCAAGGACACTCCTCGCGCAGATAGGGAAAGGTGTAGCGGCTCTGATGGGCGTCGCGCCACTCGATCGCCATGCCTTCGCCCGTGGTGAGAAAAATTTTGACGCTGGTCGGCTCGGTGCGGGGATCGCCCGGCATGCGGAACTAGCGGAGGGCGTCGAGCAGCGGGGTGACGTCGCGGCGGAAGAGCGAGTCGTCGGTGGCCGGATCAAAATCGCGCCGCAGCACGCCCTTCTTTTCCAGGTAGTCCTCGTAGGTCGGCACGGTGCAGCGGTAAATCACGCCCAGGGGAATGCGGTCCGGCTGCTCGGAGGCCAGGATGGCCTGGGCTTTCTTCTGGCCAATTTCTTGGCGGTTGGAAGGGTCGTGGACCACCGGGTCGTAGTCGGTCTGGTCGAGCCGGTAGAGCGGCGAGCGGCCCTGCTGGTCGGGTTTCTTGCCTTCGTACCAGGACTTGGTGTGCAGGTCGTTGTAGGTGGGGCAAGTTTGCAAGACATCAATCAGCGTGCTGCCGCGGTGCTCGATGCCCTGGGTAATCAGGTCGGTGAGATATTTGACGTCGAGCGCGTAGCCGCGCGCCACAAAGGTGTACCCGCAGGCCAGCGCCAGCGCCACCGGATTCAGCGCCTCCATGATGGACTCTTCCGCCATGGACTTGGTCTTCATCCCTTTCTGGATGGTGGGCGAGGCCTGGCCCTTGGTGAGCGCGTAGACGTCGTTGTTGAAGACTATGTAGGTGATGTCGAGGTTGCGGCGGCCGCCGTTGACGAAGTGCCCGGCCCCGATGCCGTAGGCGTCGCCGTCCCCTCCCACGCCGATGACCGTCAGGCCCGGGTTGGCCAGCTTGAGTCCCGTCACCGACGGCATCGCCCGTCCGTGCAGGGTATGGAAGGCGTAAGTCTGCATGTAATGGGGCGTCTTGCCCGAGCAGCCAATGCCGCTCACCACCGCCACGCGGTGCGGGGGGCGCTGCAATTTCGCCAGCGCCATTTGCAGGGCGGTCAGGATGCCGAAATCGCCGCAGCCCGGGCACCAGTCGTTGTGGATTTCCGCTTTGAAGTCTTTGATCTTGAACTCGACTGTAGTGGTGGGGGTGGCCATCGCGGTTTCTCCCTCAGCGGTTGTAGCCCGGCGGCAGCGGCACCATCGGCGGCGCCATCTTCCCGCTCCGCTCGCGCAACTCGACCAGCTTCTCTACCTGCTCGCGCCCGTAGCTTTCCTCGACCACCCGCCCCTCAGACACCACCAGGGTTTCCCGTCCGTTGGCGGTGGCAGCCTCGAGCGCGGCCACGACTTCGTCTTCCGAGAACGGCCGGCCGTCGTGTTTCAACACCCGATGATGCGCTTCGACGCCCGTCTTCTCGCGCAGCAGGCTGGCGAGCTGACCCGAATAGTTGCATTCAAAAACCACCACTTTGGCGGCCTGCTTGAGCACGGCTTCCACGGCCTCGGCGGGGAAGGGCAGCAGCAGGCGGATTTGTAAGAAGTTGTAGTTCTGCTGCTCGGGGTCGAGGCGGGCCAGGGCGTCGAGGATGGCGCCTTTGGTCGAGCCCCAGCTCACCACGGTCACCGGGGCCGTCGGCCGTCCCACCAACCGGAACTTTTTCTCCTCGGGGATTTCTCGCGCGGCCAGCGCCAGCTTGCCCATGCGCTTGTCCATCATCACCAGCCGGTTGCCAATGCCCTCGGTGATGTGCCCCACCTGGTCGTGCTCGTCGGTCGTCGTCCAGAAGGCCCCGCCCGGCTGGCCGGGGATGGCGCGCGGGCTGATGCCGGATTCGGTGAAGCGGTAGCGCCGGTACTGGCCGTTCGAGTCCTTCTCCGGGTCAAAAATCTCGCCGCGGTCAATTGTAAGCCCGCTCATCTCGTAGGGCGGCAAGGTGACGTACTGGGTGGCGAGGTGTTTATCCAGCAGCAGAATCACCGGCATTTGGTAGCGGTCGGCATAGTTGAAGGCGTCGAAGGTGTCGTAGAAACACTCGTTCATGTCGCCGGGGGCGAGCACGAGCCGCGGGATGTCGCCCTGACCGGCGTGCAGCGCAAAGCGCAGGTCGCCTTGCTCGTGGCGCGTCGGCAGCCCGGTCGAAGGCCCGCCGCGCTGATAAAGGCAGATCACCGGCCCGGGGGCTTCGGTAATAGCGGCAAAGCCCACGCCTTCCGGCATCAGCGCAAAACCCGGCCCGGAGGTCGAAGTCGAGGCGCGCGCCCCGCCGTGCGCGGCCATCACCGCCGCATCCACGGCTGACACTTCGTCCTCGGTTTGCAGCACGATGAGTTGATATTCCGTCTGGTGTTCTTCGAGATACACGCTCTCGTCGGTCGCCGGGCTGATGGGGTAATAGGTTTGCACGCCGCAGCCGGCCTTGAGCTTGGCGATGCCCACGGCCTGCGTGCCCTTAATCATGATTTGCTCGGCGGCCCGCGCCGGAGCGGCCGGCAGGCTGAACTCCAGCTTGGTCTTGAAGTGCTCGCGGACGTAGTCGTGCGCCGCGCGCGCGCAGTACACGTTCATCTCCCCCACTTTGCGCGCTTTGCCGTGGAAGCCCGCCAGAATCACCGCGGCCACCCGCTCGAAATCGAACCCCATCAGCGCCGTGGCCGCGCCGATGGCGGCCGTGTTGTTCATGATGCGGTATTCATGCGCCTGCCCGGCCTTGCCCACCGTGGCCAGCGCCTGGTCAACAATCTTGGAGTAGGGCATCGGATAAAGCTCGACCCGGCGGCCGTTGAGCCGCTCGAGAATCGCCGGGGGGCTGATTTGCGCGCTTTCTTCGAACAGGAGGCCGCCGCCTTCGGCCACTTCGTGGATGTGCCCGGCGTGCGCGGGCCACTCGTGGTAGAGGTC
>JBOGNW010000198.1:0-9064 GCA_050747425.1 Candidatus Acidiferrales bacterium | reverse complement strand
TCGAGCACGCCGGCGAGCACGGCCGGCTGGTTGGCGACGATGCCCACGGGCTGGCCGGCCAAGCGCGCGAAGCCGACGACGATGTTTCGGGCGAAGTGCTCCTGCACTTCGAAGAAGTAGGCGTCGTCCACGACCAGGCGAACGACTTCTTTGATGTCGTAGGGCTGGGTGGGCTCGGCAGGGACGATGTGGTTCAAGCGCTCCTCGGCGCGGTCGGCAGGGTCGGAGGAGGCGCGCCGCGGCGGGTCTTCGGTGTTGTTCGAGGGCAAGAAGGAGAGCAACTCGCGAATCATGGCCAGGCAGTCCTGGTCGTCGGCAGCCACGAAGTGGGCGACGCCGCTCGTGGTGTTGTGGGTGAGCGCGCCTCCCAGCTCTTCTTTGGTGACTTCCTCGTGGGTGACGGTCTTGATGACGTCGGGGCCGGTGACGAACATGTAGCTGGTGTCTTTGGTCATGAAGATGAAGTCGGTGATGGCGGGCGAATAGACGGCGCCGCCGGCGCAGGGCCCCAGGATGGCGGAAATCTGGGGGATAACGCCGCTGGCCAGGGTGTTGCGCAGAAAGACGTCGGCGTAGCCCTTGAGCGACATCACGCCTTCTTGAATGCGGGCGCCGCCCGAATCGTTGAGGCCGATGACCGGCGCGCCGTTTTTCATAGCTAGGTCCATTACTTTGCAAATCTTTTCGGCGTTGGCTTCGCTGAGCGAGCCGCCGAAAACGGTGAAGTCCTGGGCGAAGACGTAGACGAGGCGGGCGTCAATGCGGCCGAAACCGGAGACGACGCCATCGCCGCCGACACGCTGCTCCGCCATGCCGAATTCGTCACAGCGGTGGACGACGAACCTGTCGAGCTCTTCAAAAGTCTCCGGGTCGAGCAGGAGGTCGAGGCGCTCGCGGGCCGAGAGCTTGCCGGCGGCGCGCTGTTTTTCGAGGCGCTCGACACCGCCGCCTTCTCGGGCGGCCTGCTCGCGGCGTCGCAACTCTTCGAGCCGCGGCTCCGTCTGGTTTTCCGTGGAACGCTTGCGCGCCGCCATCCGACACTCCCTTAGGGGCTAACCAACAGGACTATACCACTCTGACTGTCATTCTGAGCGGAGCCCGGAGGGCGGGGCGAAGAATCTCGACCACTACAGTGGTCACAATGCGTTGGGTTGAGATCCTTCGCTGCGCTCAGGATGCCAGCCGGAAAGGCTAAACGCCGCGCCCTGTCATTCTGAGCGAAGCCGCGGGCGGAGCCAAGAATCTCTACCACGGCAAGTGGTCGCAACCCATTCGGCTGCGATCCTTCGCTGCGCCCCCTTCGACTGCGCTCCCTTCGACAAGCTCAGGGTCTCCGCTTTGCTCCGACAGGGCAGGCAGGATGACAACAAAGAGGACTAGACGCCGCTCCAGTCTTCGCACAAGACGATGGAATTGGTGGGGTTCTGGGGATCGTACTTGACCTGGGCGGGCTGACCGGCGGCCAAGCGGCGGAAGTCGAGCCGCTCGCGCAGGGCGGCAATTTCCTGCGCGGCCTGGTATTCGACGCCGCGCACGCGGTAGTTGTAGACGAGAAGGGCGGCGCCGCTCGGCGCCTCCGGCAGCTCATCGCGCAGCTCGACGATGCGCCCGTCGGCGAGGCGCCCGATGCGGTTGAGGCGCAGGCGGCGACGCCGCTCGAGCTCGGCCGCGTCCGGCCGATCGCGGCGCCACCACCACAGCAGGCCCAGCAGCAGCAAAAGAGCCGCTGTGCCCGCCAGCGCGTAGCTCAGAAAAGTCAGCGGCTCGTTCACTTCTTGGCTTTGGTGGTCTCGGCCGGCAGGATCTCGCCCAAGACCTCGCGGGCTTTGTCCCAATCCTTGAGGAAAGCCTCGAGCCCGCGGTCGGTAAGCGGGTGCTTGAAGAGCTGTTCAAAAACTTTGTAGGGCATGGTGGCAATGTCGGCGCCCAGCTTGGCGGCCTCGACGATGTGCATAGGGTGGCGGAGGCTGGCGGCCAGCACCTGCGTCTCGTAGCCGTACTGGCGGTAAATTTCAATGATGTCGCGCAGGAGCGCCATGCCGTCACTGGCGATGTCGTCGAGGCGCCCCAGGAAGGGGCTGACAAAGTAGCCGCCGGCCTTGGCGACCAGCAAGGCCTGAGTAGGGCTGAACACCAGCGTGACGTTGATGCGAATCCCCTCGGCGCGGAGCACCTTGATGGCCTTGAAGCCCTCGGTGGTCATGGGAACCTTGACCACAATGTTGGGGTGCAGCAGCGCCAGCTCGCGGCCCTCGGCAATCATGCCGGCGGCGTCGGTGGCCACCACTTCTCCGTTCACAATGCCGACCAGCGAGCACATCTCCAGTAGCGCTTCGCGGAAGGGACGGCCTTCCTTGGCCAGCAGGGTGGGGTTGGTGGTGACGCCGTCGAGCACACCCAGTTCGGCGGCCTTGCGGACTTCCTCGACGTTGCCGGTGTCCAAGAAGAATTTCATACGCTCACCTCCGCGCCGCGCGCTCGGCGCTCGACCTCGCTCCCTCGGCCGCCACCACCGGATTGCGCAGGCGCCCGATGCCCTCGATGACCACTTCCACCACGTCGCCCGGGCGCAACGCGCCCACGCCGGGCGGCGTCCCAGTCGAAATCACATCACCCGGCTCCAGCGTCATCACGGCAGCGATAAACCGTATTATAACATCGAGCGGAAAAATCATCTCGCCGGTGGGGGTGCGCTGGCGGCGCTCGCCGTTCAGGTAAGTCTCGACGCTGAGAGCGGCCGGGTCGAGATCGGTGACCACGAACGGCCCCAGCGGGCAGAAACTGTCGAAGCCCTTGCTGCGGGTGAAGTGCCCGTCGGCCTTCTGGAGGTCGCGGGCGGTGACATCGTTCAAGCAGGTATAGCCCAGAACGAAGTCGAGCGGATTTTCCTCGACAGGCAGGGCATGGCAGCGGCGGCCGATGACTACGGCTAGCTCGCCTTCGAAGTCCACGCGCTGCGAAAGGGGCGGATAGACGATGGGGTCCTCGGGGCCGATGATGGAAGAAGGCGGCTTCAGGAAGATAAGCGGCTCGCGCGGCACGGGGTTGCCCAGCTCGGCGGCGTGTTCGAGATAGTTCCGCCCTACGCAGACAATCTTGGTGGGCTGGCAGGGCGCCCGCAGGCGCACCTGGGGCAGCGCGAATTTCTTACCGGCCGGCTCGCCGGCAGCCCACGGCGCGGCGGTCAGTGCCTCGACTTCGTCCCCGTGCACGGCGCCGTAGTGCAGGGCGCCATCGGCTTCAAAACGACAGAAGGCAGGCATTAGTTGTTCCTCGCGGTCGGCTTGACCGCTACCTCGTTGGAGTAGCCGCTCTCGTTGTCGGCGGCGTCCACGGCCGTCACCACGTAGTAGTAGCTCACGCCCGCTTCCACTTGCGTGTCAGTAAGACTCTGCACAACCAAGGCCTGTGGGGTCAGGCGCTGGTAGCCGCCGCCCGCGGTTCGGCTGCGGTAGACGAAGTAGCCCGCCAGGTCGGCCGCCGGGCTGGCGTCCCAGGTCAGGTCCGCGCGTCCTTCCCCGGGGACGACAATCAGGTTCGCGGGCGCCCCGGGCGCAAAGACGTCGTGTGGGGCGACCTCTACGGTGGCCGAGTCCTCGCTCTCTACGGTGTCGGGGCCGTAAGCGGCCAGGGTACGCACGCGATAAAAGTAGCGCCCGCCGAAGCGAAACTGCTTGTCTTCGAAGAGCGGAGTGGCTGCTCTTCCCTGCGAGACAAAACTAGCTTCTTCGCCGGTCTCGCTGCGATAAATCTCGTAGCCGGCGATGGCCGCGAGCGGCGTCCCGCTGGTGGTGCGCGCGGGCGGAGTCCAGCGCAACTCAATCGCCGGCTCGGTCACTCGGCTTTCGATCTGCGCCAGAGGCTCCGGCACCGGATAGACGCGCACGGCGGCCAAGTTCGAGAAGCCGGCGTCCTTTCCGCGGGCACTGAGCGCCTTGACGCCGCAAACGCCAAACCGCCCGGCATTCTTCCGCAGAGCATCGGCGCCGAGGACGTCCTCAAAAACCACCGTGCTATCTTGAAGGCCGACCTGGATACTCTCGGGGGACAGGGCCTGGACTAACTCAGCGGAGGAGGCAAACGACTCCGGGGACGGGTTCGCCTCCTCGAAAAAAGCGCAGTAGACCTCGTGTTTCGGCGGCTCGGGCAAGCGCGTGCCGTCGGTGTTCAGGCGCGGCAGCGTCCAGCGCAGCAGAATGCGCTCCCCGGTTTGCGTGGCGGCGAGGTCGCTGGCGGGCACGGGAATCTTGGGCGTGGGCGGCACCGGCGGCCCGGGCACGCCGCAAGCAGCAAGAATGAGGCAGGCCGGGAGAGGCCCCAGCCAAAAAAGCCACGGCAAAGCCCGGCGGGTTGGCGGTCGGTTCAAGTTGGCAGCAGCTAGAGGATGTATCGGCTCAGGTCCTGATTCTTGGCGATATCGGCCAGCATCTTTTGCACGTAGGCGGCATCAATCTCGATTTGCTTGCGGCGCAAGTCGGGGGCGTCGAAGGAGATTTCATCCAGCAGCTTCTCCATGACGGTGAACAGGCGCCGGGCGCCGATATTTTCCGTCTGGGTGTTGACAACGTAGGCGAAGCGGGCAATTTCTTTGATGGCGTCGTCAGTAAAGGTCAACTGAATGGCTTCGGTGTCGAGCAGCGCCGTGTACTGGCCGATGAGGGCGTTCTTGGGCTCTTTGAGGATGCGGACAAACTCGTCCGGGCCCAGCGAAGAGAGCTCGACGCGAATCGGGAAGCGCCCTTGCAGCTCGGGAATCAAATCCGAGGGCTTGCTGACGTGAAAAGCGCCAGCGGCGATGAAGAGGATGTGGTCGGTGCGCACCATCCCGTAGCGGGTGTTCACCGTGGTCCCCTCGACGATGGGCAGAATGTCCCGCTGCACCCCTTCGCGGCTCACGTCCGGCCCGTGCCCGCTCTCGCGCCCGGCAATCTTGTCGATTTCATCAACGAAAATGATTCCCGAGTTCTCCACGCGGTTGACGGCGGTGCGCGTCGCCTGCTCCATATCAATCAGGCGGCTCTCTTCCTCCTGAATCAAGTAATCCCAGGCCTCAGACACTTTGGTTTTTCGCTTTTTCTTTTGCTGGCCGAAGATGCCGGAGAGCATGTCCTTGATGTGGATATCCATTTCCTCGACGCCGGTGCTGGAGACGATTTCGAAGGCGGGAAAACTGCGCTCGCGCACTTCGAGCTCCACCAGTTTGTCGTCCAGTTTCCCCTCGCGGAGCTGGGCGCGCAGCTTCTCGCGTGTCTTTTCGAAAGAATCGTCGGGCTCGGCGGTTTCGCTCGGGAGGGTGGGCGGCGGCGTAGCGGGGAGCAGGAGGTCGAGCAGGCGCTCTTCGGCGTTCATTTCGGCGCGCTCGGCCACTTCTTCGAGTTTTTCCTCGCGCACCATTTCGATGGCGACGTCGAGCAGGTCGCGAATCATGGACTCCACATCGCGGCCCACGTAGCCGACTTCAGTGTATTTCGAGGCCTCCACCTTGAGGAAAGGGGCGTTGGCCAGCCGCGCCAAACGCCGGGCGATCTCCGTCTTTCCCACGCCGGTGGGGCCGATCATTAGAATGTTCTTGGGAAGCACTTCCTCGGCTATGTCGGGCGCGAGCTTCTGGCGGCGATAGCGATTGCGCAGGGCGATGGCCACGGCGCGCTTGGCGGGGTGCTGGCCGATGATGTACTTGTCGAGCTCGGCGACAATCTCCCGAGGGGTTAATTCCTTCGCCGACGGAGCCGGCGCCGCGGGCTCCTTCGCGTCTTTCACGGCTCCAGGAAGATAAACGGCCATCCTCGTCCCCAAAGACAATCTTGGTCCCGCGACCGGGACCGCGAAAATTATAACACGCTCACTTCCGCCTCGGCGCCCACAGCCGGACTAGCGGCGGGCGCGAAAGCCGGCGCGCGCCACGGCGGCCACGAGCTGGTCGGGATTGGTTTGCGCGGGATTGAAGGTCACGCGCGCCGTCCCTGCGCTCACTTCGACGCGGACGCTGGCTACGCCGGGCGCTTTCCGCAATCCCTCTTCCACCTGCGCCGCGTCGGCTTCGGAAGTCATACCTTCCACTTCGAGGTCCACGCTCTGCAAAACGGCCCGCGCCGGGTGGCCGGTGCCGGGGGCGATCGACGGCAGCGGCGCGCGCTGGAACATGCGCAGGGCGACGAGAGTCACAATCCCCATCACCAACAAGACCAGGATAACCTGGACGAAGCCGCCGCCGCGGGAGGCAGGGCGCACGCGCCCGTGGTTGCTCGTCATCTCCGCCTCTCAGAGTTCCTCGAGCAGAATGGTGTCGTTGGTAAACACGCAGATGGAGGCCGCTACTTTCATGGCTTCCTCGGCAATCTCGCGCGCCGAGAGTTTGGTGTGGTGGATGAGAGCGCGGGCCGCCGCCAGGGCGTAGGGGCCGCCCGAGCCGATAGCACAGACGCCGTCATCGGGCTCGATGATGTCGCCGTTGCCGCTCAGCAGGAAGGTATTCTTCTCGTCGGCCACCAGCAGCAAGGCATCGAGGTGACGCAACACACGGTCGGTGCGCCACTCCTTGGCCAGCTCGACCGCCGCCCGGCTCAAGTTTCCGTGGTGTTCCTGGAGCTTGGTCTCGAAGCGCCCGAAGAGCGAGAGGGCGTCGGCGGTGGAGCCGGCGAACCCGGCCAGCACGGTGTCGTTGTAGAGACGGCGAATCTTGCGCGCCGTCTGCTTGAGGATGGTGTTGCCGGCGCTCACCTGGCCATCACCGGCGAAGACGACTTTATTGGCCCGGCGCACGGCCAGGACAGTGGTGCTGTGAAAAGCCGAAGCAGCGGAGGGTTTCATCGGCATGGCGGCCGCCATTCTATCACTGCGGCGGCCTACTTGACCTTTTGCCACCGCTGCTCGAGCGAGGCGCGCAGGAACAATTCGTCAGGCAGGTCGGAGTTGTAGGTAATTTCTTTCCAGAAAACTTCCAGCGCCCGGAACCCGCCCCGCGTGCGGGTAAACTGCATCGGGGTTTGAATGCCCTGCACCTTGACGTACTTGCCATAGTACTCAGCGATGTCAATCCATTCTCCCGTCAGCGCGTCGCGCTCGCGAAAGTGGAATTGCGCCGGCAGATAGGTGGCCTCATCCGCATAAAGCCGGAAGGTCTCGCCCTGGTCGTTCACCAGCTCAAGCACATGCATGCGGCGGTTGTCGGCGAATTCCCGGCCCAGGTAGTACACCTGCACTTTCTCCCCGCGCTGGTGGGCGCGCAGCAGATAACCCATATCGCGCCGGTTCCCCTCCTGAAAGGACTGGATCTGTTCGGGGACCATGTCGCGAATGCCCTGGCGGTCGAGCTCCCAGCCGGCGTCGCCGTTGTAGAGGTAAACGATGTTTCCCTTCTTGCCGAACTCCTGGCGCTCTTTGTCGGGAACCCGGGAGTAGTAAATGAAGTGATGCTCGCCGGGACCGGCCAGCTCACCGCGGTTGAAACTGTAGAGGCGACCGCGGCCGGTGACGTCGCGGACTTTCAGGTAGGCATCGCCTCCCAACGCTTCGACAATCTTGCCGAAGACCTCTTCGGCCTGCGCGGCTCCCGGGGCCGGCTTGGCCTGCTGGGCCGAGGCCGCGCTGCCGAGAACCAGCGCCAGCAGAAACGCGATGTACAGAGGGCGCATTTTTCTACCCTACCAGAACTGCTCCGCCATTTACATTGACGACCTCGCCGGTCATGAAGGTTGCCAGGTCGGAGGCCAGAAACAAGATAGGCCCGGCAATCTCATCCGCTCGGGCCACTCGGCCAAGGGGAATCTGCGCGTTCACCCAGCGCCGCAACCGGGCGCGGCGCAACACGGGCTGCGACATCTCCGTGTCCACCCAGCCCGGCGCTACGCAGTTGACCAGAATCTTGTGGGGCGCAAGCTCGGTCGAAAGCCCTTTGACAAAGCTGATGATGGCTCCTTTAGTGGCGCCGTAATGAGTGTGGAAGGCTTCGCCGCGCTGCCCGGCCGTCGAGGACAGGGCAATAATCCGCCCGCCGCCCTGGCGCTTCATCAGCGGCACAGCAAAGCGCACCACGGCGTAAACCGACTTGAGATTCGTCGCCACCATCTCGTCCCAGTCGCGCTCACTCAGTTTCTCGATGGGGATGTCTTCGACATTCCAGATGCCGGCGTTGGCTACCAGAATGTCGAGGCGCCCGAAGCGGCGCCGCGTCCGCTCGACCAGCGCCCGGGCATCGCCCAGGCGCCGCAGGTCGGCTCACACCGCCACAACCTCAGCGCCATAGCGGCGCGCCGCGCGCGCCACCTGGTCGGCCGCTGCTCGGCGGCGGTGATAGCTGAAGACAACCCGAGCACCGGCCTGCGCGAACAGGCGCACGGTGGCCGCCCCGATGCCCCGCGAGCCTCCGGTCACCAGCGCAACTTTTCCCGCCAGCGAAATCATTGCCCTGCCTCCGCCAGGTTCCGCTCCATCGTCCCGCGCACCTCGGCCACCAGCCTCTCGATGTCCTCTCTCTTCAGGGCCTGCGTCTCCACGGGCGGATTGATGATGATCTCGATGCGCCCCGGCCGCAGATGCCAGCGGAAGCGCGGCAGCAGCCGGCCGGAGCCCACGATGGTCACCGGCAGGATGGGCGCCCCGGCCTTGACCGCCGCCCGAAACATCCCCGCCTTGAAAGCCTCCAGGCGCCCGGTGTGGCTCCGCCCGCCCTCGGGGAACACCACCAACGAGCGGCCCTGACGAATATACCGCATTGCTTGCAGCAACTGCCGCGCATTGCCGTAGCCGCCCCCGCGGCGCACGGGCAAATGGCCGGTCAACTGCAAGTACCATCCGAAGAAAGGAATGTGGAACAGCGACCTCTTGGCCATAAAGCGCGCCTCGGCCGGCAAATGAACCAGCAGGGCCGGGATATCAATGTAGCTGGCGTGATTGGCGACAATGACGTAGTGCTTTCCGGGTTCGAGATTCTCTCGTCCGCGAGCTTCCACGCGGATGAAGCTCGTGGCCAGAATCAGCCGCGCCCACAGCCGCCCGATGCCGCCGAGAAGCCGCTGCTGGTGATCCCAGGGCGCCACCAGCAACGTCGCCACGCCCAGCACCA
>JBOGNW010000197.1:0-4593 GCA_050747425.1 Candidatus Acidiferrales bacterium | reverse complement strand
TCCAGGCGGGGTCGAGTGACTTGATCCCGTACTCCCCGAAGGCCAGCGAACTGCCCCGGTAAGCTTTGCCCTTCATCCGGCCGCGCTGCTGTTTGCGGTACTTGACTTTTTTCGGCATCAACATGGCCTGAATCCTCTAGACACCCGCGAAGGCCGGGACTTCCACCTCCTCCCGGCGGACTTTTGCTTTCGGCACTTCGCCCCGATAAACCCAGCACTTCACCCCGATTACCCCGTAGGTGGTGTAAGCCTGGGCAAAGCCGTAATCAATGTCGGCGCGCAGCGTCTGCAACGGCAGCCGCCCTTGCAAGTACCATTCTTTACGGGCAATTTCGGCTCCGTTCAGCCGCCCGGCGCAACGCACCTTGATGCCCTGGCAGCCGAAACGCAGCGCCGAATCCACCGCTTTGCGCATAGCGCGCCGGAAGGCCACGCGTTTCTCGAGCTGCATGGCGATGCTTTCCGCCACCAGTTGCGCGTCGAGCTCCGGCCGGTGCACCTCGGTGATGTCGATGTGCACTTCGCGCCCGGTGCGCTCCTGCACTTCGGCGCGCAGCTTATCGATCTCGGCTCCCTTGCGCCCGATAACAATGCCCGGACGCGCGGTATAAATCCGAATCATGAGCTTGTTGGCCGCCCGCTCGATCTCGATGGAGCTGATGCCTGCGCCGCGCAGCTTCTCTTTGAGCTGCTCACGCAGGCGCACGTCTTCGTAGAGCAGGTCGGCGTACCCCTTCCGGGCGAACCAGCGCGACTTCCAGGTCTTGTTGTAGCCGAGCCGGAATCCGTACGGATGCGTCTTTTGTCCCACACTCCCTCCCCTTAGCCTGCCGCCGGCGCCGGCGCTGCACTGGCGGGGGCGACCGCCGTCCGTGCCGCAACCCGCTCCGCCACCGCAATCTCGATATGACTGGTGCGCCGCTGGTAGGTGAAGGCGCGCCCGAAAGGCGCCGGCCGCACCCGCTTCCAGCGCGGCCCTTCGTTCACCACCGCGTACTTGACGTAGAGCCGGTCCACGTCCACCGTCTCCGATTTCTGCTCCGCATTGGCGATGGCGGAGCGCAGAACTTTTTCAATCGGGCCCGCCGCCCGCCGCTTGGTGAAGCGCAAAACCCCCAAGGCCGCCCCCGCGGCCTGCCCCCGGATCAAGTCCATCACCAGCCGCGCCTTCTGTGGCGAGATGCGCACAAACCGCGCCAACGCTCGCGCTTCCACGGGAGCCGCCGACACCGGAGCTTCGGGCTTGCGTCGGCGCAACAAACGCGAGGTGCGCGGCGGTTGCGCCGCGTCACGACCTTTGCCGCCTCCGGCAGCCTTCTTCCCCGTTGAAGTGGGTTTTTTCCGCGGCATCTCCTTAACCTTCCTTCTTCGGCGCTGTCCCGCCGCCCGCCGCCGGTGCTCCCGCTGCTCCCGCCGGCGCCGCCGCTCCCGGTACACCCGGTGCTCCCGCTCGGGCCGCGGCCGCCGCCGCTGCTTCGGCGGCCCCCCGCACGCCGTGGGCACGGAAGGTGCGCGTGGCGGCAAACTCGCCCAGCTTGTGCCCCACCATGTTCTCCGTGATGTAGACAGGGATGAATTTCCTCCCGTTGTGTACGGCAATCGTGTGCCCCACCATTTCGGGAATCACCGAGGAGCGCCGCGACCAGGTGCGAATGACCTTCTTCTCATTGCGCCGGTTCATCGCCTCGACCTTTTCTTGCAGGTGCGTGTCGATGAACGGCCCTTTGCTGATCGAGCGCGGCATCCCTTAGCTCCTTCGCTGCACGATGAAGCGGTCGGTGCGCGGGTTATTGCGCGTGCGGTACCCGCGGGTCGGCTTGCCCCAGGGAGTCTTGGGTGTGCCGCCCTCGCCCGTCTTGCCTTCGCCGCCCCCGTGCGGGTGGTCAATCGGGTTCATGGCCACGCCGCGCACCGTGGGCCGGCGCCCCAGCCAGCGTGTCCGGCCGGCTTTCCCCGACACCATGTTTTCGTATTCAAGGTTGCCTACCTGGCCGATGGTGGCCCGGCAGCCGGGCAGCACCTTGCGAATCTCTCCCGACGGCAGCCGCAGCAGGACGTGCTGCTCTTCCTTGGCCACCAATTGCGCCGCCGCTCCGGCGGCGCGCACCAACTGCCCGCCCTTGCCTGGGCGCATCTCCACGTTGTGCACCAGCGTGCCGGCCGGAATGGCGCGCAGGGGCAGCACGTTCCCCGGCAGGATGTCCACCTTCGGGCCCGCTTCGACGCGATCGCCGACGTTCAATCCCAGCGGATGCAGAATGTAGCGCTTCTCGCCATCGGCGTAATGCAGCAAGGCGATGTTGGCCGAACGATTGGGGTCGTACTCAATGGCGGCCACGCGTGCCGCGACGCCTTCTTTGTCGCGCAAGAAATCAATTCGCCGGTAGAGACGCTTGTGCCCGCCGCCGCGGTGCCAGATGGTGACGCGGCCCAAGCCGTTGCGGCCACCCGATTTGGGCAGCGGTTCGAGCAGGCTCTTCTCCGGCTTGTCGCGGGTCACTTCCGGGCGCACCAGCCGCGCCATCTGGCGCAGCCCCGGGGTGGTGGGACGATAGGTTTTTATGGGCATGTCAGGCTGGCTCCTGGTATTCGACCATCTTCTCGCCGGGCTTCAGCCGCACGTAGGCCTTCTTCCAGTCGGAGCGGTAGCCGCCGCGCAGCCCCCGGCGACGAAACTTTCCCGGCAGAATCACGGTGCGCACCCGGTCCACCTTCACCCCGAAGGTCACCTCCACGGCGCGCTTGATCTCTTGCTTCGAGGCCTGGCATGCCACTTCGAACACCAGCGTGCGCTGGAGTTCTTTGATCTCGAGCCCCTTCTCGGTAATCACCGGGCGGCGAATCACTTCGTAGACCGACTTCATGCCGCACGCTCCCGCGGCCGAATCGCCTGCTGCAACTTCTCCACCGCCGCCTGCGAGAATAAAATCCGGTCGTGCGCCAGCACGTCGTAGGGGTGCACGGCGCGGGTTTCGACCAGCTTCACCCCCGTCAGGTTGCGGCTGGCCCGCGCCAGATTGCTATTGGCGCTGATTTCGACAATCAGCAAACTCTTCTCCACGCCCAGGCGGTCGAGCGCCGCCCGGAAGGCCTTGGTCTTGTGGTTCTCCAGTTCGAAGGCGTCCACCACCAGCAGCTTTTCCGCCTGGAACTTCGCCGTCAGCGCGCTGCGCAAGGCGCCCAGCAGCTTTTTCCGCGGCAGCGAATAGCTGTAGTCGCGCGGCACAGGCCCGTGCACGGTTCCGCCGTGGCGCCACAGCGGCGAGCGAATCGAGCCCGCCCGCGCCCGGCCGGTGCCTTTCTGTCGCCAGGGCTTGCGCCCGCTGCCGCTCACCTCGGAGCGCCCCTTGGCTTTGTGGGTGCCGCGGCGCAGCGAGGCCAAGTAGTGCCGCACCGCTTCGTGCAGTAGGTCTTCGTTCACCGGCGCCGCGAAAACGTCATCGCGCAGCTCGACCGTGCCCACGTTCTTGTTGGCCAAAGTTTTTACTTCCACGCTCGGCATGGCTTTTTACCTACGCCTTTGCACGCCTTGGTTGGGATTTAGCGCGGCAAATGGCAACGTACCCGCCTGTCGCTCCCGGCACCGTACCGTTCACCAGCAGCAAGTGCTCCTCCGCGTCCACCTGCACCACCCGCAAGTTCCGGGCCGTGACCCGCGCGTTGCCCATCTGCCCGGCCATGCGCTGACCCGGCCAAAGCCGCGAGGGATAGGAACTGGCCCCGATGGAGCCGGGGGCGCGGTGAAACATGGAGCCGTGGGTCTTGGCCCCGCCGCGGAAGTGGTGCCGCTTGACGAACCCGGCAAAGCCGTGGCCCTTGCTGACTCCGATTACGTCCACCGTGTCTTCCGGCTTGAACACCTGCTCCACCAGAACTTTGTCGCCAGCTTTCGCTTCTTCGGCGGCATCAGCCAGGCGAATCTCCCGCAGGAAACGCAGCGGCGGCGCGTTGTTCTTCTTGTAGTGGCCGGTCAGCGGTTTGTTCACCCGGCGCGGCTTGATGAACTCCACCAGGCCCAACTGCACCGCTTCGTAGCCGTCGCTGGCCTTTGTTTTCCGTTGCACCACCACGCAGGGACCTGCCTTCAGCACCGTGACCGGAATCACCGTGCCGTCCTCGCTCAGCACTTGCGTCATGCCGAGCTTTTTGCCGAGAATCCCTGGCACTGCCATTGCTACTTCCCGTGCTCCTTGCCGAAAGCTTTGATCTCAACGTCCACACCGGCGGGCAGGTCGAGCTTCATCAGCGCGTCCACCGTCTGCGTGGTCGGCTCCAGGATGTCAATCAGCCGCTTGTGAGTGCGGATTTCAAACTGTTCGCGCGATTTCTTGTCCACGTGCGGCGAGCGCAGCACCGTAAAGCGGTTGATGTCGGTGGGCAGGGGAATCGGCCCCGCCACTAGCGCCCCGGTGCGTTTGGCCGTCTGCACGATCTCCCAGGTGGATTGGTCGAGCACCCGGTGGTCGTAACCCTTGAGCCGAATGCGAATTTTTTCCTGAGTCTGCACGCTCGTTACTCCACGATTTCGGTGACGGCGCCGGCGCCGACCGTGTGGCCGCCTTCGCGGATGGCGAAGCGCAGCCCTTTTTCGGT
>JBOGNW010000196.1:0-3509 GCA_050747425.1 Candidatus Acidiferrales bacterium | reverse complement strand
CGGACCCGCTGATGGAGCGCAGGCTGAGCTCCTCCAGCCCGATCATCTGCCGCAACGGCGCCAGCATTTTCTTTACTATGTCGTATACCTGTGGGTTGCCCTGCAACGCCAGGGTATCCACGCGGCCTGTGCCGCCGTCGTGCACGATGGCGGCCGAGATTTTATCTAGCTCGCTCTTGTGGGCTTCGACGTAGGCTTTGGAGCCGTGCAACCCTTGTTCTTCGCCGGTGAAGAGAATGAAGCGTAGCGTGCGCTTGGGCTTGAGGTCGAGCTTGCGCAGCACTCGGGCCGCCTCCAGGATCACCGAAGTGCCCGTGCCGTTGTCGGTGGCGCCGTTCGCCAGGTCCCACGAATCGAGGTGCGCGCCTACGACCACGATTTCGTCGGGCTTCTCGCTGCCCGGTATCTCCGCCACGGTGTTGAAGACCTCGACGGGGCCGTCGCTGAAGGCGCAACCCTCGATGGTCAGCTCCACTTCTACATTCTTCTCCTTCTGGAGCAGGCGCCAGAGCAGGTCATAGCTTTCCGGCGTCGTAAAAGCCGTCGGAATGAGCGACGGATTGAAGTCGCGCCCGGCGCTCGACATATTGAAGAGGCCGAAGCTTTTGTCGGAGTCGCGCAGCAGGCCCACCACACCTTCGTCGCGCAGGAACGCCTCCCGTTCTTGCCCAAACTTCCGCTGCGCCTCGAAGTTGGGCTCGGGTTTGTAGGGCTTGGGTTGCAGAGGGCGCTCGGTCACGCGTTCGCGCTTGTTGGGCTCGCCCAAAATGACCAGGGCGCCGCGCAGCTTGCCGCGATAAGCCTCCAGCTCCTCTTTGGTTTCTGCTTTGACGTACACCAGCGGGCCGCGCACCGGGCCCGCGGTGTTAATCGTCCACCCGGCGGCCTGCACGTCTAACGCCCGCTCTACCGGAGCAACCACGCGCGCGCGGGCCGTTCCCCGCTGCCAGGAGTGCGGAATCGTCCACGACTCCAGATGCACGTTGGCCAGGCCGTAGGCGCGGAAGCGCTCCGCCGTCCACTCGTTGGCCCGCCGCGTAGCAGCCGTGCCCGTGAGCCGCGCGCCGATGACATCGGTCAGGGTGCGCAGGTTCTCCATCTGCTCCGAATGCTCGGCGACTTCGGCAAGAATTTTCTGGTCGGCAGCGACGATGGGATCGTGCGGCTCCGGCGGCGGCTGTTGCCCCGCAAGCGGGAGAGCGGCCGCCAGCGCGGCCGTAGTCAGAATAAGGCGCTTCCGTAGCATTGAGTTCACTCCTTCTCTGGGGTGCAAAAGAAGCCGCACGCTAGTTGACTCCTGTCAAAATGTCAAATCGGCGAGTTCCCCGGCTGGCGGCTCTGCCTCTCCTGTGTTAGACTATCCTCTCCAATGTCACAGCGCTGCGAAATCTGTGGGAAAAAGCCCCTGACCGGCAATCGCATCTCCCACGCCCACAACGTGACCTCTCGGCGCTGGAACCTGAACCTCCGTAAGGTCCACGTAAGGGTAAAGGGTGTCCAAAAGCGCCTGCGGGTGTGCACAGCGTGCATCCGTGCCGGTCGCATCCACAAAGTCTCCTGACCGTCTTATGTTCTTCTAGGTTTCTGCCAGAGCAATCAGGTCAATCTCCACTTTGGAGTCGCGCGGCAGGCGCGCAACCTGGACCGTAGCGCGCGCCGGCGGATTTTCGGGGAAAAAGCCCCCGTACACTTCGTTCATCGCCGCAAAATCATTGAAGTCGGCCAGGAAGACGGTCGTCTTGACCACCGCCTCGAGCGAAGAGCCCGCGGCGGCCAGCACGGCTTCGAGGTTCTTCAGCACGCGCTCGGTCTGCGCGCGGATGTCGCCGTCGACGAGTTTCCCGCTCGCCGGGTCGAGCGCCACCTGCCCGGAAAGAAAAAGGAAACCGTTGGCCCGAATGCCCTGCGAATAAGGGCCGATAGCCGCAGGCGCTTTCGGCGTGGCGATTCCTTCTTTCATCATGGTCTCCTTCCCTGCGAGTCTGGCGCTGCTTCAGCTTCGACCAGTAGTCGGCCTGCCTCCACTGGCTTGAGCAACACCTCGTAGGTGGCAAGCTTGGTGCCGTTGCGAAGTCTCTTCAACTTAGCGTAAGAAGTGACCTGCCACTCTTTGGGCAGCCGCAGAGTCAACCGGAGAGCGTTCGGGGGTCGCGGGTCAGGCGCCGGCGGCAAGGGATACCAACCCGTGGTCGAAAGCCGCGCGGCCTGCGGCGAGACCGACACGGGAGTGCCCGCCGGCAGCTTCAGCGTGTCGATGCCGTAACTCACGCCCAGGATGAATTTCTCGCCCGGATTCAGCGGCGCCCGCAGAGCTACGCGCAACGTCCGCGGGAGTTTCTCCTTCACCCACGCGAACTGCCATTCGAGCTCCCCGCGGCGGTCCCACACCGTGCGCACTTCGATGCGCGGCCCGAGCTCGGCCGGGAAATCGAGCTCCACCCGATCGAGCGGCTCCAAGCCCTCATGGCGCAGCCGGAGCCGGGCCGTGACGTAGGCGGCCTGGAAGGTCGCGTCCAGTTGCACTTCGGTTTCGACACCTTCGACGTAAAGGGAAGCGGACGGGGTTACGGCGGGCGCCGCCAGAAAGCCAGCGAGCGTCATGAAACAAACCAACCGTCTCCGAGCGGGCGCGCGCATCAGAGGCGCAGCAGGCGGTTGATGCCGCGCACGCCCTTGACCTTCTTCAGCGCGGTGAGGATGCGGTTGAGCTGCTTCTTCTCCTTGACCTCGAACACTAGCTCGATGACGCCCGTGCCGTGCGAGGCGTCGGTGTGGGCCTCGGCGCTGCGAATGTTGCAGTCGTGTTTAGCGATGACGCCGCTGATTTCGGTGAGCAGCCCCGGGCGGTCGCTGATGGGGATGGCCAGGCGAACCGGATAGGCTTCCTCGGCGCCTTCGGCCCAGTCCACGCTGACGCGTCGCTCGGAATCGTAGAGCAGGTTTTCCACGTTCGGGCACTCCTTGGCGTGGACAGAGATGCCGCGGCCGCGGGTAATGTAGCCCACAATGGCTTCGCCCCGGACAGGATTGCAACAGCGGGCGCGATAGATCAGCAGGTCGGTGTCGCGCAGAGGAAGGCCTTTCTCGGTGAGGCGAAAGACGCGCGCCACGGTGCGCCGCAGGCGGGCCAGTCGAGAAATCTCCGTGCTCGCCGCGGGCTGCTGCTCGGGGAGCGGCTCGGGGCTGAGCCGGGCCAATACCTGGCGCGGCGCGAACTTGCCGAAGCCGATGCGGGCATAGAGCTCCTCGACTTTCTGGCATCCGTGTTCCTGCACGACGCGCGCCCAATCCTCGGGAGTGACTTTCTTGAGTTTGAGCTGGTGGCGCTGGGCTTCTCTTTCCAGCAGGCGCTGGCCGAGCTCAACCGCCTGCTGGCGCTCGTGGGCGTGAATCCAGTGGCGGATCTTATTGCGGGCCTTGGAGGTGCGCACCAGATTGAGCCAGTCGCGGCTGGGGGTGTGGGCGGCCTGGGTGAGGATTTCTACGATGTCGCCGTTTTGCAGGCGGTA
>JBOGNW010000195.1:0-10324 GCA_050747425.1 Candidatus Acidiferrales bacterium | reverse complement strand
CCCTCGACCCGCCGCAGGGTAGAATCACGGCGTGAGGCAGCTCGACCCCTACCGCCGCAAGCGCCGCTTCGACCAAACCCCTGAGCCAGCCGGGAAAAAGGCCGCCGCCCGCCGCAACTTCTTTGTGGTGCAAAAACACGCCGCCCGCCGCCTGCATTACGATTTTCGCCTCTCCATTGACGGCGTGCTCAAGTCCTGGGCCGTCCCCAAGGGGCCCTCCCTCAATCCGGCCGACAAACGGCTGGCGGTGCAAACCGAAGATCATCCTCTCGAGTACGGCGACTTCGAAGGAACTATCCCCGAAATGCAGTACGGCGCCGGCACGGTGATGGTGTGGGACCAGGGAAGCTTCGAGAGGGTCGGCGAGGCCTCGGCCCGCGAGCAGATTCGACGCGGCGAGTTGAAGTTCACGCTCCATGGACAAAAACTCCGCGGCAGCTTTGTGCTGGTCAAGCTCCGCCAGAGCGCCAAGGGAAATGAATGGCTCCTCATCAAACATCGCGACCCCGCCGCCGACCCCAACTGGAACATTGACGCTCACGACGGCTCGGCGCTCACGGGCCGCTTGCTCGACGAAATCGCTGAAGGGCTGCCCGCCGCCCACCGCCTCACCGCCGCCGACCTGGAGGGCGCGCGCAAGGCTTCCCTACCCCAACGTGTCCTGCCGGTGTTGGCTACGCTGGCGGAAAAGCCCTTCTCCCATGCGGACTGGCTCTATGAGGTCAAGTGGGACGGCGTGCGCGTTCTTGCCCGGCTCAAAGCAGGCTCGCTCGAGTTACGCTCGCGCACCGGCCGCGTCGTCACTGAACAGTATCCCGAGCTGAGCCGTTTGCCGGATTTGCTTGGCGCCCGTGAAGCCGTTCTCGACGGCGAGGTTGTCGTGCTCGGCCCCGGCGGCCGCAGCGATTTCGAGCGCCTCCAGGAACGGATGAACGTCAGCCGGCCTCCGCCCGCGCTGCTCCGCCAGGCGCCCATAACTTACTTTGTGTTCGATCTGCTCTATTGCGACGGCTACGACCTCACCCGCGTCCCGCTCAGCGACCGCAAGCGGCTGCTCCGTCAACTCCTGCGCTGGGACGACGCCGTCCGCTACTCCGACCACCAGGAGGAGCACGGGAAGGAGCTTTTTGAGCTGGCGCGCGAGCAGGGCCTGGAGGGAATCGTCGCCAAACACGCCCGCAGTCTCTACAAGGGCGGTCGCAGCCCGTATTGGTTGAAATTCAAAGTACGGCAGGAGCTCGACGCCGTCATCGGCGGCTGGACCGAGCCGCGCGGGTCGCGCGAATATTTCGGCGCCTTGCTCGTCGGCCTTTATGAGGGCGGGAAACTCCGCTTCATAGGCGGCGTCGGCAGCGGCTTTACGCAGAAAACACAGAAAGACATCCACACGCAGCTCAAGAAACTCGAAACGCGCCGCTGCCCTTTCGACGCCGTGCCGGAAACCAAGGAAAAGGCCTACTGGGTCGAGCCTTCGCTGGTGGCGCGCGTCGAGTTCGGCGGCATCACCCAGGAGCGGCGCCTGCGCCAGCCCGTCTTCCTCGGCCTGCGCCGCGACCTTGACCCCAAGGAGTGTCGCACTGAATTGGCCCTCCCGCAGTCCGCTCCGGCTCCGGTGGTCACCGCCCCCGCCATTGCCGAGCGTGTCTTGCGCAAGAAATCCGACATCGAGCGCGAGCTGCTGTCGGGAAAAGCCGACAGCGTCGCCCTGGAACTGGACGGTAAACGAGTCCGCCTCTCCAACCTCAACAAGGTCTACTTCCCCGAATCCGGCTATACCAAGCGCCACCTGCTCGCCTACTACTACCGCATCGCCGACCGCGTCCTTCCCTTCCTGCGCCAGCGTGCCCTGGTGTTGCGCCGCTATCCGGGCGGCATCACCGGAGAGTCCTTTTTCCAGAAAGAAGCCGGCGAGGCTGTGCCCGAGTGGATGGAGACCGTCGGCGTCTACTCCGAGGAGCGCCGGCAGGAAATCCGCTACTTTGTCGCCAACCATGTGGCGGCGCTGCTCTACCTGACTAACCTGGGCTGCATTGACCACAACCCTTGGTCCAACCGCACCGACGACCTTGAACACCCGGATTACTTCTTTTTCGATCTCGACCCCGCCGAGGGCACTCGCTATGCCACCGTGGTGCGCGTCGCGCGGGCTCTGCATGAAAAGCTCGAGGCCGCCGGCCTAACTCATTACCTCAAAACTTCAGGCGCCACCGGAATGCACATCTATATCCCGCTCAAGCCTCGCTACACCTACGAGCAAGTGCGCAACTTTGGCCAGATTGTCGCCCGCTTGGTAGCCGCCAAACAACCCGACTGGGTGACCGAGGAACGCGCCGTGGCCAAACGCGCCCGCGGTAAAGTCTATATTGACGTTTTTCAAAATGCCTCCGGACGCCCCTTGGCCGCCGCCTACACCGTGCGCGCCTTCCCCCGTGCTCCCGTCTCCACCCCGCTAGACTGGGCCGAGCTGAAAGACACCCTGCGGCCGGAGCAGTTCAATCTGAAAACCGTTCCGACGCGGGTGGAAAAAGGAAATGACCCCTGGGCTACCTTTTGGAAGAAGCGCCAAACCCTGGATAAGGCGGTCGAGTGGCTCGGCCGCCAGGTCCTGCAACCCCCTAAGAAACCAACACGATAGGACCAAGCCGGGCAGGTTTGAGGCGTTTGACGGCAGGGTCTTTCTACCGTGTCACTAATTCTTCCCTGCGTAACAGGAATTCTTTTTCGAGTTCTCGCAAGGTATGTGGTATCAACGATCCGCTCAGAACGAAGAAACACCCGATACAGGAAGCGCATCCTCCTACAACCCATGAACCCATTGAGCAAGAACGCCCTCCTCCCCCTCCTGGTGACGTTCCTAATCCTCGTTCCGTGCTGGCGCTCCGAACCAGCTCAGCTCGGGACGGAATCGGCCTCCACGCTCCGCGAGCAGGCTCGATCCGTCCTGGCGCAAACCTCGGGCCGCCTGGAAGTGCCGGGGCTCGAGCAGCCGGTGGAGGTTTTGCGCGACTCGTGGGGCGTGCCTCACATCTATGCTAAGTCCCAGCACGACCTCTTCTTTGCGCAAGGCTTCGTCGCTGCCCAAGACCGCCTGTGGCAGCTCGACTTGTGGCGACGCAAAGCCGAGGGACGACTGGCTGAAATCCTGGGGCCGGCCGCGGTGGAGCGCGACCGCTACGCGCGGCTCTTGCGTTACCGCGGCGACATGGAAGTGGAATGGAAGAGCTATTCCCCCGACGCCCGCCAAATCGTCGAAGCCTTCGCTCAGGGAATCAATGCTTACATCGCGCTTCTCGGCGACAACCTGCCGCTCGAATTCAAGCTTCTCGGCCTGCGCCCGGAGGCGTGGAAACCGGAAGTGTGTTTGTCGCGCCTGGCGGCCTACCCGCTGGCCGGCAACGCCGAGCTCGATCTGCTCCGAGCGGAGCTAGTGCACCGCCTCGGGGCCGAACGCGCCGCCCAACTCCTCCCGCCTGATCCACCACAGGCTTTCCAAGTACCGGCCGGCCTGAGCCTGGAAGGCATTGACCCGAGCCTCATCGCGGGCCTTGAGGCGGCTGCCGGCCGGGTGGAGTTGCCGGCGCCAGAGGGCAGCAATAACTGGGCGCTGGCGGGTGCACGGACCGAAACCGGCAAGCCGATTCTGGCCAACGACCCTCACCGGGAGCTCACGCTGCCTTCTCTGCGTTACATCGTTCACCTGGTGGGGCCGGGCTGGAACGCCATCGGGGCCGGCGAGCCCGCCCTGCCGGGCATCTCCATCGGTCACAACCAGCGCATCGCTTTCGGACTGACGGTTTTTGCGGCCGACCAGCAGGATGTTTATGTGGAGACGCTTCGCGCCAGCGACCCTACTCTGTACGCCGATCCCACCAGCTCCACGGGCTGGAGCAAGCTGGTTATGCTCGAGGAAGAAATTCGGGTGCGCGGCGAACCACAGCCGCGGCGGGTGCAATTGAAGTTCACGCGCCACGGCCCAGTTATTCACGAGGATGCAACCCGCCAGCGCGCTTACGTGCTGCGTTGGGTGGGGACAGAACCGGGGACAGCAGGCTACCTGGCCGGCCTCGCCATCAGCCGCGCACAGAACTGGCGGGAATTTCGCCGAGCACTCGAACGCTGGAAGCTCCCGCCGGAGAATTTTGTCTACGCCGATATCGAGGGCAACATTGGCTACCAGGCGTCCGGGCTGGTTCCTAATCGCGTGCGGGGCGACGGCCTGTTGCCGGTGTTGGGAAGCAGCAACCAAGACGAATGGCGCGGCTTTCGACGGCTGAACGAGCTGCCGCACGAATTCAACCCCGCCCGCCACTACGTCGCCACGGCCAACCATAAAGTCCTGGTCGTGGGCGAGCGGCGAGTCTTCGGTTTCGATTGGAGTTCGCCCTATCGCATCGATCGAATCCGCGAGGTATTGAACCTGGCGCAAGGACACACGGTGTCCGATTCACAACGCCTGCAAGCCGACGTTGCTTCCCTCCCCGCACGCGAATTGCTGAAACTACTCGACCAGATTCCCTCGGAAAACCCCCGGCGGGCTGAAGCCCTGGGTCTGCTGCGAACGTGGGACGCGGTGCTCGAAAAGGAGTCAGCCGCTGCGGTTCTCTATGAAGTCTGGCTGGCGAAGCTGCGCGAGGCAGTATTTCGACCACAGTTGCCGGATGACTTGTGGCAGCACGCTCGCGCTTCTTTTAGCCTGCCGACGCTGTTGCGCGCGTTGCGCGAATCTGACCCCGCCTTTTTTGGCTCGGGATCCCAGCCTCGCCGAAACCAGGTGCTGGCTCAGTCGCTGGACGATGCCATCGCGGAACTGGAAAGCAAACAGGGTCCCGAGATGTCTCATTGGCGCTGGGGCGCCCTGCACACGGCGGAATTCAAACATCCCCTGGCCTCAACACCCGCGCGCGCCCAGGCGTTGAATCGTGGGCCCGTGGAACGCGCCGGGGACGCCAATAGTGTCAACTCTACCAGCGGAGCTTCCTTCCGGCAGACCCATGGAGCTTCCTTCCGGCAGACCCATGGCGCTTCCTTCCGCGAAGTTATTGACCTGGAGGATTGGGATCGCTCGCTGGCCAGCAATGTCCCCGGCCAATCGGGGCAGCCGGAGAGTCCGCACTATGACGACTTGCTGGAACTCTGGGCGCGGGACAGCCATTTCCCTCTTCTTTATTCGCGAGACGCCGTCGAGAAAAACAGTCGGGAGCGTTTGCTTCTCGTACCCGCTGGACAGAGGAAAGACTGACCGGGCCGCGAGCGCTTTCTGTCTGGCCTGCCTACCAGAAACTCCAGCCTTGTTCTCGGCTGAGATGCAGCCGAAGGCTGACGCCGTAGAGTCTGTTTCCATCACGTAGAGGGGAGAGGGCATAGCACGGGCTTCCCCCCGGCATACCAGCCGAGTAACAGAAATCCGGTCGCAGGAAGGGCCCGGAATACCGCCGGTCGCTTTCGAAAATCAACTCTTGCCGCGTCTCAAATCCAATCGACAATCGGCCGGAAGCCAAGTCCAGCAGTCTCAGCCCCTTGACGTGGGAATACCAGTGGCGAAACAGGTAAGAGCGATCGGCATAGAGACCGGTTACGAGATGAAAAACCAGCGGATGGAAGCGCTCGTTGTGGACGTAGTGGTATTTCTGCAAAGGGTGACGGTTGTACTCGGCGCGGACTTTTTGAGAGACCTCGCTGAAGGCGTCGAACCACGAGGGCAGGGCTCGCAACCGAGCGCCATCAGGAATAGCGCCGGGTCGCGCCGAAGCGTGGGTAGAATAAACAACGCTGCCCGGAGAGCTGATGAGCGACGCGGTCGGCTCTTGCGCTGGCGCTGCCAGCGCGCCCAGGCCCAGGCAAATTAGAAGATCCCACCAGCGACCCATCTCCTCCACTCCGAGCCCGTTTGGGGACGCCGCGCCTTCTAGGAGGAGGCAAGCCCAACTTGGGCTCACTCCATACCTAGTCGCACGGCGACCCCGTGTCAAGGGCTTCTAAAACCTTGCCTTGCTCTTGACTGTCACCTGCCGCTGGATTGTGCTAAGATTTCTGGAAGTTCTCTCTATTACCATAAGACCGAAGCCAGGGAGGGACAAGTCTTTTCCCAGGGCGCTTCCGGCGGGGTTGCCTGGCAACGCCATGGTGCAGGCGTGGTATGATAGGCGATTCGTCGGCAGTGAGGACCAGCGAACCATTGCTCGAATGCCAGACGTGGATCCTTAGTCCCGGTACCATCCTGATGCCTAGCAGGCTGGAAACACCGTTGCTCCCAAGAGAGAAACGCTGGTCATGAACCTCTCCCCGCTCGCCTTCGTCGTCAAGACCCTGCGCCAGATCCTCCGTATTGTCCTGGTGGTTCCCATCCTGGGGTTTTTCATCCTTTTCGCTCTTCAGTTTCGGCCGGCGGCGCCGTGGCACACTTGGCCGTGGGTCATCGAGCTCCACCGCTGGGCAGATCCCGTTCTGCGCCAGCTGGACGCCTGGCTCCAGTGGCCCGAAGCCGCGCGCTACTATCCACTCGTCGTGGGGATCTTGATCTGGATCGGCAAGGCCGCCGCAGACGCCAACCTTCTCAAGCTGCAGCGCCTTCTGACCCCCAAGCGCGAGGAAGCTCCTCCTCCTCTGCGAGCTCCCGGAGCGGTGCCCTTGACCGCCACCCACTCCACCCTGCATCGTACCGGCCCCATTGACCTGGCCACGATTGCTCCCGATTCCGAAGAAGCCCGGGAAGAACTCCTGACGCGCTACCGGGAAATCGAGGAAGCCCTCAAGTCTTCCCGGCGCAAGCATTGCACCTTCCTCGCCATTGACCTCGTTGCCTCCACTCAGATGAAAGAAGGGCAAGGAACCACCGATATTACCGTGAGCTTCCGCGCCTACGAAGACACCCTCAAGAAAATTTTCAAGCAATATGGAGCCTGGAAACAGGCTTGGACGCCGGATGGCGTAATGATTTGTTTCCTGCAACGAGAGCTGGCCATCGGCGCCGCGCAACGCCTCTTGGGAAACCTTGGTCACTTCAACGCCACCTACAATCGCCTGCGCACCCCGTTCCGTGCCCGGTGCGGTGTCCACGAAGGCGAAGTGCCCATCTACGAAGACACCAACCTCGAGCGCTTGGCCGACCGCGTCATCGACATCGCCGGCCACCTCCAGAAGCAGGGCACCCCCGATACCCTTTGGATCAGCGAGGAAGTCTTCAACCACATCAGCGACAAATCCGGCTTCCGCCCTTTGACCCATGTAGTTGACGGTTACAAAGTGTATGAGTGGGTACCGGAGCCGGGGATGGCCGCCGATTCCACCCTGATCGGTGAGTTGCCTGCCCCAGCTGCGCCGGGCCCGGGCACGGGTCCTCTACCCACCTATGGCGGTGATGGAAAGAAACGCATCAGCCGTTTCGAGATCATTGAAGAGCTGGGGCGGGGAGCCATGGGAGCCGTTTACAAGGCCCGCGATCCGCAAATCGGACGCACCGTCGCCATCAAAGTGATTCTCACCGCCAATCTGGCCACCGAGGTGTTGCAGGAATACAAGCAGCGCTTCACTCGCGAGGCCCAGGCCGCCGGCCAGATGTCTCATCCCGGCATTGTTACCATCCATGACGTCGGCGAAGACGAGGTCGGACAACCGTTCTTGGTGATGGAGTATGTCGAGGGCACCCCGCTTGACAAACTGGTGGCCACCCCTGAGGTGGCGGGCATGGGCAGCAACGAGACTGTGTCGGAAGCGAGTGCCGTCTTGAAACTCCCGGACGCGCTGGCCATCTCCATCCAGGTCGCCGAAGCCCTCGACTACGCCCACCGTCGCGGCGTCATCCACCGTGACATCAAGCCCGCTAATATCCTCATCACCAACGATGGCAAGGCCAAGATCCTCGATTTCGGGATCGCCCAATTGGGCGGCACGCACTTGACCCGCGCCGGGCAACTCATCGGCACCCCGGCCTTCATGTCCCCCGAGCAATTCAGCGGCGCGGCCGTAGATTCGCGCAGCGACATTTTCTCCCTCGGCACCGTCCTCTACTGGATGGTGACCGGCCAGAATCCCTTCGCGGGAGATACGCTCACCGTCGTGGCCTTCAAAGTATCTCAAGCCAAGCCCGTCTCCGCCCGGCAGGTAAATCCCTCGCTCCCGGCCGAGCTCGACACCATCCTCACCCGTTGCCTGGCTCGAAACCCCAATGAGCGTTACCCCACAGGACAGGCCCTCGCCGCTGACCTCCAGGCCTTGAAGGCCAGTCTGCCGATGGCGACGGTGTGATCTGCGGCCTCGCTGCTCGCCCGAAAGGACTGCCTCTCCAGTGAACACCGCTCCCAAAGTGCTGGTCGTGGACGACGATCCCGACGCCCGCCAGATTGCCGAGACTCTTCTCCGCAACGCGGGCTTCGAGGTCCTCACGGCGGCAGACGGCAAGAGCGGCTTGGAGCTGATCCACTCGCAGCGGCCCCGCGTCGTCGTCCTGGACCTGATGATGCCCGGCACGCATGGGTTCTCCGTTTGCCAGGCAGTCCGCAATGACCCGGCTTTGAATGACGTGCACATCATCGTCGTCTCCTCCAAGGCCTACGCCACCGACATAAAGAAAGCCAAGGAACTGGGGGCGACCGACTACCTGATCAAACCCTTCGATGTCAACGAGCTGCTCGCCAAGGTCAGAACGCTGGCCGGAACAGCAGACAACCCCTTGTGCGTCAAGTTCTGGGGCACGCGCGGCTCTATACCAACTCCCGGGCCGGCCACCGCCCGCTACGGGGGAAACACCTCCTGCGTCGAAGTCCGCTCCGGCGAAACCATCCTCATGCTCGATGCCGGCAGCGGGGCCCGGGAGATGGGATTGGCCTTAGCCCGGGAATTTTCCGGGCGCCCTCTCGATCTCCACGTTTTCATCAGCCACACCCATTGGGACCACATCCAGGGTTTCCCCTTCTTTGTGCCGGCTTACGGGCCCCGCAATCGCATTACTCTCTATAGCCTCCACGGCACCGACAAATCCTTGCAAAAAGTATTTACCGGCCAGATGGATGCCGCCTATTTCCCCGTTGAGCTATCCGAAATGCAGGCGGAGTTGCGCTTCATCGAGCTCGAAGGTCCGGTGACGGTGGGCGAGATACAAATCACCCATACCTTCTTGAATCACCCCGGGCTGGCCATCGCCTTCCGCCTTGAGGCGAGACGCAAATCGATCGTCTACATGACTGACCACGAACACCACTGCCGTCTTCAGGGGGACAACGAGCACAACCGGCGTCTGGAACGAGCCGTGGTCGAGTTCGCCCGCCACGCCGACCTCTATATCCGCGAGGCGCAGTACACGGAAGAAGAATACCCCTCCAAGCGCGGCTGGGGTCACAGCACTTGGGTGGACGCGCTCGAGGCCGCGCACGAGGCCGGCGTCAAACGCCTGGCCTTGTATCACCACGACCCCATGCACGACGATGACGCCCTCGACCGCATGCTCGCCGCCTGCCAGGCCCGCATGAAAGAGCGCGGAATGCACTTCTCCTGTTTGGCCGCCGCTGACCATCTTGAACTCACATTCTGATTGGGCGCAGATTCGCAGAACCTGTCCAGCGCGTTCCCAAGCTATGCGACCGCTCACCTGTGGTATTGCGGCTTTTTGGGAGCACAGGGGCGGCTGGATGAAGCCCTGGCGGAGGCCCAACGGGCGCTGGAGGCCGATCCGCTCTCGCTCGTCAGCAATGCGGCCCTGGGATATGTACTCACCTCGAGGCGACAATACGACCAGGCCATTGAACAAGGCCGCAAGACGGTCGAGATGGACCCGAACTTCCCTCTGGCACACCTCTTCCTCGGGATGGCTTATGAGCAAAAGGGGACGTATGAGTCGGCCATCGCCGAGTTTCGAAAGGCCACTGAGCTTTTTGAAGGTGAACCGATTGGGCTGGCGGCGCTCGGCCACGCCTATGCGGTGTCGGGTAAGAGGGCCGAGGCCCAGAAGGTGCTGGAGGAGCTGAACCAACTTCGTAAAAGAAGGTATGTCTCGGCCTACCTCGTCGCCGTCATCCATGCGGGCCTGGGAGAAAAAGACCAGGCATGGGCTTGGCTCGAAAATGCCTATGAGGAACGCGCGAGCTGGCTCGGTTGGATGCTCAAGGTGGACCCCCGGCTCGACCCTCTGCGCTCCGACCCCCGCTTCGCCGACTTGCTGCGCCGGATGAACTTCCCGCAATAGCAGCCGCCGCCCCCGGCCCGCATCGGCCATCCCGCCCTGTTGTCATTCCGAGCCCTTGATTCCGTTCGGGGCGAGGAATCTGCTTTTCCTTTCGGTGGGGCAGACATTCCTGTCTGCCCTGCCTCCCCTGAGCCGCTCGAAGGGAGC